>CAYRWC010000267.1:3460-4319 GCA_964427795.1 uncultured Oscillospiraceae bacterium
CGGAAATCGCCGACGCGGAAATTACGGAAATCGATGAATATGCACGGCGGACCTCAGATGAACCGAAATTGAAATTTCATGACCAAACATTGCCGCCGATAGAGTCCTCGCTATTTTATCAAAATGTCCGCCAATATCCCTTGAATAAAATAACCGGCAATAATCAAAAAAAGCTGCGCTTAAAAACCGGTGCTGGAGACAGAGCCTGGCTCCAGTCTTTTAATTTCCAGGAGACCCTATGCCTTTGTCCCCGGAATATTTACATTGGCAGAATCGGACTAGTAAAAGCCAAAAAAGTCGAAGCGACCAGAAAAACCAGAACAGACGGAGCGGTTGGCACGAACAGAATAAGCGGAACAGCCGGAGTCGCACAAGGCCGACCGGTCAATGCGAGCGTTGTCAAAACCTGCGCCGGACGGTATTATGTCAGCCTCCTTGTCCGTTATGAGCCAAACCGGCCGGAGGGACCGAATTGACAAGAAAGTAAATGACTCAATCGATCGTCTCGCAGCGACCGCATTCAAAACGATGAAAACCCAACGCGGGTTCATACGAGCGATTTTGCGCGATTTGCACGAGCGGTTTACGCAGCCCTTGCGAGCTATTTTACACAGTTTTGCCTACTTGTGCCTTTCAGATATCTGTGCTAAAATCTTACTGCTTTGATAAAAACCAATCGCATCAACGGTTGATTTTCAACGCAAGATTGATCCAGCGATACCGGAACTGTGGCGGCATTCCTCAAGAACAGGGCTGAGCCGGGCGAAGGTGAAACTGAGAATCATGCCAAGAACATTAAAGCATCAATTACATATTGATTTACGGAGAGTTGGCTGAGCGGTCGAAGGCGCATGACTGG
>CAYRWC010000268.1:0-4282 GCA_964427795.1 uncultured Oscillospiraceae bacterium
ACCTGACCTTTGATATCGTCGTCCCGGAGACCCTGAAACACGAACCGGCCGTCATTGGCGGGGAATATAGCGATACGGTGTATGGCGATTACCAGGCCGAGATGGACCTTTTCAATATGGCTTTCTGTGATGTCATGCTGGAAGGCGACGCCCGCGGCCGTGTTTTCACATTCCCGATACCGACCATCAACGTGACCAAAGCCTTTGACTGGGACAGTCCTGTCGTCAACCGGTTTATGGAAATAACTTGTAAATATGGCATTCCGTACTTTTCCAATTACATTAATTCCGACTTGTCGCCGGAGGACGCCGTTTCCATGTGCTGCCGGCTTCGTCTGGACACCAGCGAATTGCGTAAACGCGGCGGCGGCTTGTTCGGATCGAATCCGATGACCGGTTCGATCGGCGTGGTAACCATCAACCTGCCGCGTCTCGGATATTTAGCCAAGACCGAATCCGAATTCCAGGCGCGCCTCTGGCGGATGATTAATTTAGCGAAAGACAGTCTGGAAATTAAACGCAAAACGATCGAGGAACAAACCGCCCGCGGACTGTATCCGTATTCGGCTCATTATTTGCGCGCCATCCGGGAACGAACCGGATCGTATTGGACGAATCATTTTAATACCATCGGCCTTGTCGGCATGAACGAAGCCTGCATGAATTTTCTGGGCCCGGATCAGGACCTGACGACGGAAGCCGGACAGGCTTTCGCTTTGCGGACGCTTGATTATATGCGTGCCCAGCTGCAGGAGATCCAGGAAGAGACCGGACATTTTTACAATCTCGAGGCAACGCCGGCGGAAGGCACCAGCTACCGGCTGGCAAAATTGGATAAAGAACGATATCCGCAAATTTTAACTGCCGGTGAAAATGTTCCTTATTACACGAATTCCAGTCAGCTGCCGGTATCCTATACCGACGATATTTTCCAAACGCTGGATTTACAAGACGATCTGCAAAGCCGCTATACCGGCGGCACGGTGCTGCATCTGTATCTGGGCGAGCGGATTGCCGACGTGGAAGTGGCAAAAAAATTGATCCGGAAAATTTTCAGCCGATATAAACTGCCTTATATCAGCCTGACACCGACTTTTTCCATCTGTCCGGAGCATGGTTATCTGATCGGCGAACACTTTACTTGTCCGGAATGCGGCCGCGACGCGGAAGTCTGGAGCCGTGTGGTCGGTTATCTGCGGCCGGTGCAAAATTACCACAAGGGTAAAAAAGAAGAATATCGTCAACGGACGAAATATACGGTCAAGAAATCGGAATTGGCATAATGAAGATCGCAGGGTTGGTCCGTACTTCTACGGTTGATTTCCCCGGCATGATTGCCGCCGTCGTTTTTACGCCCGGCTGCAATCTGGATTGTTTCTATTGCCATAACCGGCAGCTGTTGTCGGCCGACGCGCCGTTGATGGATCACGAAGAAGTTATTGCCTATCTGAAGAAACGGCGCGGCTTGATCGACGGTGTTGTGGTCAGTGGCGGCGAGCCGCTTCTGCAGCGGGATTTGGCCGACTTCCTGCGGCAGTTGAAATCCTGGGGCTATCAGATCAAACTGGATACAAACGGCACCCGTCCGGATTGCCTGAGCGCTTTGTTGAAAGAACGATTAATCGATTATGTCGCCGTCGATTATAAAGCGCCCTGGCGGCGTTATCCGGAAATTTGCCGCTGCGCGGCCGGAACAGCCGGCCAGGTCCGCCGAACGTTGGAAATGCTCCTTCAAACTGATTTATCATGGGAAGCCCGGACAACGGTGCCTGCCCAGCTGACACAATCAGATTTGCTGGAAATGGCCTCGGCTCTGCCGCCTTTGCCGGCTTATTATCTGCAGCTCTGCCGCCGGCCGGCCGCTTTTAAACCGGAGGACCGCTTCCGTCTGGATGCCGCGGGCTATACGAACGGCGCTCTGCTGCGATTGGCTGAAACAATCCGCAGCCGGCAGCCACATGTTCAGGTGCGTGCCTGAAGCTTAGATCAACCAATTTTCTTGCTGGTAACGTCGGGGCGTTGTTCCGGCGGCTATCCGAAAAGTTCTGATGAAGTGATTGGTGTCGCCAAAACCGGTGCGGCCGGCAATTTCCTGAATGCTGAGCCGGCTTTCCCGCAGCAGTTTTTTACTTTGGCCGATGCGATAATCGATCAGCCAGGCATAGGGCGACTGGCCGGTATAAGCCCGGAACAACCGGCAAAAATGATATTTGCTCAGATTAGCCCGGGCAGCCAGTTGATCCAGGCTGATCGATTCGGGATAGTGAAGGGTTAAATAATCGAGAATACGATCCATAACCGGATCGTACCGCCCGGCCGGATCAGCCGGATCGGCATTGTTTTCCAGAGCGGCCAGACCGGCCAGAATTTGCTGCAGCAAGACCGCTATCTGCAGATCGCGGTGCGGGATTGACGGCGCCGGCCGCCCGATCCATTCAAAAAGCGTCGTAAAATCATCGAGCAGCTGAGCCCGGCTGTTGTCCGGCAGATGGCGCCCGCATAAACTCCGACCGTTCAGCCGTTCGTAATATGGCGATACGCCGCAGCCGTCCAGATGGATATAGCAAAAATTCCAAAAGCTTTCGCCAGATTCGCCGGCTTTCCCTGGAGCCGTTTGATAGCGGTGCGGTTCGCGGCAATCCAGCAAAACGGCATGATTGACCGGCAGATCGATCTGCCGGCGGTTTTGTTCGACGATACCGCAGCCGTTCAACGTGTAGAGCAATAAGTAACTCGCGTAGCCTTCGCGTTCGGTCAGATAATGCCGGC
The DNA here is from genome assembly GCA_964427795.1 of uncultured Oscillospiraceae bacterium. GTDB lineage: Bacteria > Bacillota > Clostridia > Saccharofermentanales > UBA5734 > JAYFQE01. The sequence goes on from CAYRWC010000268.1 coordinate 2,770, forward strand.
GGGCATAATATGAACCGACAGCCTGAAGATAAAAGGGCAGGCGCTTCTCCGCCGGTCCCGGATTGCAGCTGAAACTGTTTGATGCGTCGGTTATGTCCATAACGCCTTTTAATCGCATAAATATCCTCCTCGGATATGGTATATCGGCCACCTAAATAATAACGAGCAAGATGCGCATATTTACGGGCAAGTTCTCAGCGCTCAGGCTATGTGTAATCTGTTATGCTTCATCTTAACAGATTTGTGGCTGCTAATCACGATTATCCGCGGGCTGAATAGGAAACAAAATAATCGAACCGCCTGGGCGGGGCTTTCTGCCCGGCGGCGGGCCGGGAAACCGGCAGAGCAAGATGTGAGGGTTAATATGGGATTACGTGAAGACTCAATGGCAATTTTGCATTATCAGCCTTATCGGCAATTTCCGATTGTCCATTTTAGTTTTTGGCAGGATACGGTTGACAAGTGGCATCGTGAAGGCCATATTCCCGAAGCCATATATGGCGTCGTGAATGATAACAACATGACAGATCGCGAAACGGCGCGACTGCTGGGCTTTGATTATAACTGGTCCTCATGTTACGGCGCCGCCGGCGGTTTGCAGCCGGCTTTTGAAACGAAAATTCTCGAAGTATTGGAGAACGGTCAGGTGAAATCGATCGACGGCGACGGAGCGATTATTTTAACCAAACCGGGTGTCATATCCATTCCGACCGAAGTCGGCCATATCCTGACCGACCGAAAATCATGGGAAGAGCAGTTTCTGCCCCGCCTGCGCCTGAATGAAGACCGGGTGAAAGCGGACAGCCTGGCTGCCCTGGCCGACACCGATTCGCGCACGCAGCCGGTCGGCTTGTTTTGCGGCAGCCTGTACGGTACGATCCGCAACTGGCTGGGCCTGGAAGGGTCTGCTTACCTGCAGGTCGACGATGAACCGCTGTTTGATGAAATCATCGATACCTTCGCTCAATTACAGCTCGATCTGGTCCGGCTTCTGCTGGAACGCGGCGCCCGGCCTGATTATGCGCTTTTTTGGGAAGACATTTGCTGCAAGAGCGGCCCTTTAATTAATCCGGCCGTATTCGCAGAAAAAGTCGGGCCTTGGTACCGTCGGTTTACCGATTTGCTGGCTGCTTATCATGTCGATATTGTATCGCTGGATTGTGACGGCGTGATCGACAAATTGGTGCCGATATGGCTGGAAAACGGCGTCAATACGATGTTTCCGGTCGAAGTCGGCGTTTGGGACGCCAGCATCGCGCCCTGGCGCCGACAATACGGCCCCTCGCTGCGCGGCGTCGGCGGAATGAATAAAAATGTTTTTGCCGAAGATTATGCCGCCGTAGATAAAGAGATCGAGCGGCTTCTGCCCTTAATCGATTTAGGTGGTTATATTCCATGCCCGGATCATCGGATACCGCCGACCGCTAAATGGGAAAACGTTCAATACTACTGCGATCGTCTGCGCCGGGCGACAGCTTCCCTCTGATTCCCGCCGCCAGATTGGGCCCGGATC
>CAYRWC010000269.1:0-4281 GCA_964427795.1 uncultured Oscillospiraceae bacterium
CCGGTAATGTTCGGTTATCGTCTCAACATACCGTTTATCTTTTTTAAAGCCCTGGCACTCCTGCAGAGCCCAACGGCTTTCCACATCGTAGATCAAAGCGACTTCCGCCGGACGGCTTGTGCCGACGATTTCATCCAGCTCGGCCAGAGCGGCGCCGGTTTGCGCGACTTCCTGGAAAACCCTGGTTTGGCTGCCGCCCTCATGATCGACCACGGCGCCGTGGAATTTTTCCGAGCCGCCGCGGGATTTCCGGAACTGGAAGTATTGGACCGTATCGCTGCCGTGAGCCACGGCTTGCAGGCTGTAAAGCAAATGGCCGCCCGGACGGCGAAGCTTGGCGACCGGCTGCCAGTTGGTGGACGAAGGGCTGCTTTCCATCATCATAAAAGGCCGGCCGTCTTTCAGACAACGGTTCAAGTCGTGGACCATTCCAATCTGCGCGGCCAGAGCGGCGTCGCCCGAGTCGTTGCGCCAGATCGGGTAATTGTCCCAGGAGGCCACATCCAGTTCTTCGGCCAGCCGGTAATAATTCAGTCCGTCATATAAGCCCATCATGTTGGTTGTACAGGGAACATCGGGCGTAATGCGCCGGAGCGGCTCCATTTCTGCCTTCATAAAATCGATCGTCTGTTCCGTGACAAACCTTTTCCAATCCAGAACCAAGCCGTGGACACTGTTTTCACCTCGTGGGCTTGGCGATTCGATCTGCTGCCAATCGGTATAGGTATGGCTCCAAAACGCCGTCCACCAGGCTTGGTTCAAGGCTTCGAGATCATCCTTGTAGCGGATTTTCAGCCATTGACGGAACGCCGCCTGACAGAGATCGCAATGGCATTCGCCATTGTATTCATTGGAAAGGTGCCAGAGCGCCAGCGCTGGATGATTCTTATAACGCTCAGCCAGCAGCGTGTTGATTTGCCTGACTTTCCGGCGGTATACAGGCGATGTATAGCAGTGATTGTGTCTGGCTCCGTGCAGGATGCGCCGGCGGTCCTCGTTCACCCGCAGCACTTCCGGATAGCGCTGGCTCATCCAGGCCGGCCGGGCGCCAGACGGTGTCGCCAAAATGGCAATCATGCCGTTGGCCGCCAACAGATCCATCACTTCATCCAGCCAGGAAAAATCATAACGGCCTTCTTCGGGTTCCAGCGCCGTCCAGGCAAAGATGCCGACCGTCATGGCGTTGCAATGAGCCAAACGAGCCAGGCGCATATCTTCCTGCCAGATTTCTTTCATCGATCGCCATTGATCGGGGTTATAATCCCCGCCATGCAGGAAATGCGGATATTTGGTTATAATCGGCGGATATTTCATAAAAATACCTCCCGGCTAAAATCACATGGCCCCGGCCGGACGCGCCGCCGCATGACGCGCGGCGCGCCTTTTCCTATGCAGACCGCTTCTTTGATCCGGATTTTCCGGTCAACGCAGCTCGTTGGTCGATGCAGTTCTTCGGTCAACGCAGCTCTTCATCAAAAACGACCGCCACTTTGCCGCATTTGCCGCCGGCCATCAGGCGGTAAGCTTCGCCGGCCTGCTCCAGCGGAAAGCGGTGCGTCACCAGATCCTCCGGATGGATGCCCCAGCGGACCAGTTTGCCGACGAGCTCCTCCATTTTCCAAATGCTTGTGACCCAGGAGCCATAAATTGTTTTCTGCTCATGGATGATATCCGGGCTCGGATTGAATTCGACCGTACCGCCTTCACCAATGAAAGCCACCTTGCCCCATTTTCGGGTTCCCCGGATCGCCATCTGCCGGCCCGAGGTATGGCCGGAACAGTCGATTGCCCGTTCCGCGCCCTGGCCGCCGGTCAACTGCAAGATAGTCTGCAGGGTTTCCGGGCCGGAAACCAATACATGGTCGGCCAAGCCCTTTTCAGCAGCCAGGCGGCAGCGTTCCGCCGTCACGTCGACGCCGATTAATTTTTGCGCGCCCATGGCTTTGGCCAGCATCAAAGTCGCCAGACCGACGGGGCCGAGTCCGACCACCAGGACGGCATCATTGCCGGAAATGCCGATTTTTTCCAAACCTTCGTAAACCGTGCCGAAACCGCAGGCCACCTGGGCGCCGTCGGTATAGGTAAGCGAATCGGGCAGCGGTACCAGATCTTTTTCATCGGCCAGAATATACGGCGCCATACCCCCGTCGCGCTGCCAGCCATACGCGGCCCGCAGCGGGCTGGTGCAGCTGATCATGTAGCCCATGCGGCAATCCATGCACAAACCGCAGCCGGAAATATGATAGATGATGACCCGGTCGCCTTCCTTAAAACGGCGCATCCCAGGCCCGCAGCGGACGATCTGTCCGGCCGGTTCATGGCCGGCAATCTTGTCCTGATAACCCTCCGGCCCTTTGCCGAGATGCTCCCGGTATATAGCCCGGATGTCGCTGCCGCAGATGGTGGACGATTTCGTCCGGATCAGGACCTGCCCGTGCCCCGGCTCCGGAACGTCGACTTCCTTGAGCAGAACGGTACTGTTGCCCGGCAGGTATGCTGCCATCATTTTGTTATCCATGATCATTTCCCCTCCTCTGATTGCTGATTACTATTATATGCTTATCGTTCATTGAAAGGATCGGGCGGTTACTGAAAAACGATCTTCAGAGCCGCCGGGTATGGGCTGCGGTAATCGTACGGCAGCCGGACATTCAGGCAGTCCGCCCGCTGATCAAAAGTTAAAGTCCGGTTGCCGTCAAGCAAGGTAACCGACGCAATTTCGCTATCTTGGCGAAAAGAAGCCGGCAGAGTTTCGCGTCCGAGCCGATTGATAACCGCCAGGCCGTCCGTCGGGCAGGCCAGCAGGATAGCGTACAGGTTCCGGTCTTTTTCCGTAAAACGGATATCGCCGGCCTGATAAGCGCTCCGGTTGGTATCCGTAAACGAGCCCTCCGCTACCCGGGTCGGTCCCTCGCCAAAAACGCGCCACGGGCGCGTGCCGTAAATCGCTTCGCCGTTGATTTGCAGCCAACGGCCGATTTCGCGCAGGATATCCTGCTCCGGCTCGGGGATCGTACCATCCGGCCGGGGTCCGATATTCAACAGCAAAGCGCCGTTTTTACTGACGATGTCTGCCAGATCGCCAATCAGATCGGCCGCCGTCTTATAATCCTGATTTTCCGTATAACCCCAGGAATTTTTTTGAACCGCGGTGTCGGTCTGCCAGAAAAGGCTGCGAATGCCGGCAAGCTGGCCGCGCTCAACATCATAAACCGCTGTTTGAACCGGAAAAGCGTCAAATTTGTAGTTTATGGCCACTTCCGTTCCCCAGGTCCGGGCGCGGTTATAATAGTATGCTGCCATCTTTTTTAAATACGGCTTGAAAGCCAGATTCATGATCCACCAATCAAACCAAAGCAGATTCGGCCGATATCCGTCGATCAGTTCACATGTGCGCAGCAGCCAGTCCTCAAGGAAAGCCTGGTCCGGCCGGCCGGTCAGATAGTTGTCCCACTGCTGCGGCTCGCCCGGAGCAGGCTGGGCCGGGCCGTAAAAATCGGCGTAAGCCGGATCGTTGACATCGGAGGCAAATTTGCGGCCCTCGCCCATAAACCACCAATGCTCGGCCCGGTGGCTCGACGCGCCGAATATAAGTCCTTTTTGACGGACCGCCTCGCCCAGCTCACCGAGCACATCGCGGCAAGGCCCCATTTGCGTGGCGTTCCAGCGAGACAAGCGGCTGTTGTACATCTGGAAACCGTCATGATGTTCGGCGACCGGCACGACAAAACGAGCGCCGGACTGGCTGAACAGCTCCGCCCAGCTGCCGGCGTCGAAATGCTCGGCCCGGAACATCGGTATAAAATCTTTATATCCGAAGCGGTCCTGCGGTCCGTAGGTTTGCCGATGATGCTCATACTCGGGGCTGCCGCGCATATACATATTGCGCGGATACCATTCATTGCCGAAGGCCGGGACACTGTACACGCCCCAATGAACGAAAATGCCGAATTTGCCGTCCTGATACCAAGCCGGCACCTGCGCCTGCTCCAGAGAATCCCAGGAGGCTGCAAAAGGTCCTTGTTCGATAATCCGGTCGATTTCCCGCAGCTGCCGGCCGCGGTCGGCATTGCCGTTAGTCATGGCCAGTCACCGATCCTTTCTTGTTTGATTACTATTTCTCGCCGACGATCCGGCCGTCCGGATCCCATAAATCGGTCCAGTCGCCGGCGCCGTCCCAAAGAAAAACCTGTCCTTTGATCAGCCGGCAGTTTCGGTCGGCCGCAGCGAGTTCGGCCATCTCCCGGCCGGTCAGCGGGTCTTCCGACACAGCCTGCAGAT
>CAYRWC010000270.1:0-4278 GCA_964427795.1 uncultured Oscillospiraceae bacterium
CGTTTCCTGTTTGACCGGTTTCCCTTCTTCCAGCATCTCGATCTGGCGCCGGCTTTCGGCTGCGATAGCCCGGCCGATTGCTTTAAAGGAATTCATATTTTTCATTTCTGTTCTGACACCCAGGGTTTCGCTGCCGGCCGGCCGTACCGACACATTAATGTCGGCGCGCAGAGACCCTTCTTGCATGCGGCAATCCGAAACGCCGAGAAACTGAAGCATTCCGCGCAGTTTTTCCAGATATGCCAGGGCTTCTTCGGCCGACCGCATATCCGGTTCGCTGACGATCTCCAAAAGCGGAACGCCGCAGCGGTTATAGTCCACCAACGTGCAGTCTTCCCAGGGGTCGTGAACTAATTTTCCGGCGTCTTCTTCCATGTGGATTTCATGGATGCCGACGGTTTTTCCGCTGTCCGGAAGCAGTATATAGCCGTTGCGGCCGATTGGCTGGTGCAGCTGTGAAATTTGATAGGCTTTCGGTAAATCCGGATAGAAATAATTTTTCCGGTCAAAACGGGTCAGCGGCGTTATCGTGCAATGCGCGGCCAGAGCCGTGCGCATGGCAAATTCCACAACCTGCCGGTTCAGAACCGGCAAGGCTCCGGGCAAACCCATGCAGACCGGACAACACTGTGTGTTGGGTTCCTGACCGTATGTGGTCGGGCAGCCGCAAAATATTTTACTGGCCGACGACAGTTCGACATGGACTTCCAGGCCGATGACGGTTTCGTAAATCATCCGGCTACCTCCTGCCGGTCCGGCTGCCGGCTGTGAAAATTCGTTAAGCTCTGATACAGAACGCCTGTCCGCAGCAGCCGCGCGTCGTCAAAGGCACGGCCGATCAACTGCATGCCGACGGGCATGCCGGCGTCGTCAAAGCCGCAGGGCAGAGCCAAAGCGGGCAGGCCGGCCAGATTGGCCGCCACCGTATAGACGTCGCTCAAATACATGCGCAGCGGATCGGTCAGGGATTCGTTCAGGTTCGGCGCCGTCGTCGGAGCAACCGGCGCCATCAGCATATCAAAACGTTCCAGGGAGCGGCAGAACTGGTCCTGCACCATCCGGCGGACTTTCAGCGCTTTCAGGTAATAAGCGTCATAATAGCCGGAGCTCAGAGCAAAAGTACCCAGCATGATCCGACGTCGGACCTCGCGGCCGAAACCGGCCGTACGGCCCTGGCAGTAGAAATCCGTCAGATCGGCTGTCTGGTTTTCATCGGGCCGGTAACCGTACCGGACGCCGTCGAAACGGGCCAGATTGGCGGATGCCTCGGCTGTGGCAATCAGATAATAAGCTGGAATGGTCTCGTCAACCAAAGGCAGATGAAAGAGCTCAACCTCAGCGCCCAGGTCGGCCAGCTGCTTCAAGGCCGCGTGGACAGCCTGTCTGATTTCCGGCTGCAGCCCGCTGTTGTCATATTCAGCCGGCATGCCGATTTTCAGGCCTTTTAAATCGCCGGATTCCCCGACGGTTTGCATCAGTGCTGCCGGATCGAGATTGCGGCCGGCCGGCATGCAGGTACTGTCGCGCTTATCGGCGCCGGCAAAGGATGATAGGGCGGCGGCGCAATCGAGCGCAGTCCGTCCGATCGGTCCTATCTGATCCAGCGATGAAGCATAAGCGATCAGGCCGTACCGCGATACGGCGCCGTAAGTCGGCTTCAAGCCGGTCAGTCCGCAATAAGCGCAAGGTTGGCGGATGGAACCGCCGGTATCGGAACCCAGGGCATACCAGGCCTCGCCGGCGGCGACTGCCGCGGCCGAACCGCCGCTGGAACCGCCCGGCACCTTGCCGGGATCCCAGGGATTGACGGTCGGGCCGAAATACGAAGTCTCCGTCGTGCTGCCCATCGCGAACTCATCCATATTGGTCTTTCCCAGAATGACGGCGCCGGCGTCTTTGATCCGTTCGATGACCGTCGCGTCATACGGTGGAATATAATCGGCCAGCATGCGCGACGCGCAGGTGGTCCGGATTCCCTTGGTGCAGATATTGTCTTTCACCGCCAGCGGTACGCCAGCCAACGGCGCCAGCTTCTCGCCGCGATCCAGCCTTTTTTGCACGGCCGCGGCCTGATCGATCGCCTGTTCGGCACATAGGGTAATATAAGCATGGTTCCGGCCGTCCCGGTCGGTTATATTTTGCACAGCCTCAGCCGTCGCTTCCACGGCGCTGATCTGCCGGCCGGCGATCAGGCAGCCTAATTCAAAAGCCGTATAGTTTTCCATGATTCGCTCCTTCCTGTTCACTCAACGGTTCTCGGAACCAAGAGGCAGCCGTCTTTTTGTCTCTTGGCCGCCGCCAGAAGATCCTCGCGGGCCATGGACGGGCAGACCTGGTCTGCTCTGAGTTGGTTTTCCAGCGTATAAGGATGGTATGCCGGTTCGACGGCTGTCGTATCCAGATTCTCCAAACGTTGAAAATAACCGAGAATCTGCCCCATTTCCTGTTGCAGATCGTGTATTTCCGATTCGTCTGGCGCTAAGCGTGCCAGTTGGGCAACACGGCCGACAATCGTTCTGTCAAGTTGCAGAGATTTTTCCTGGCGGTTGACCATATTTTTCATCTCCTCTTGTCTCCTGCTGCTTTAAGCAGCCTGATATTTGTTATGCTTGCCGTAAATCACGGATCGAGGCGGGCCAGATCACGGGGGAACAGAACGGCCTGGCGAATATTGCTTTCGCCCAGAAGGACCAACAGCAGCCGTTCCAAGCCGATGCCCAGACCGCCGTGCGGCGGCATGCCACAATCATGGATCATCAGATAGGCGCTGAAATCAGCCGGATCCATGCCCCGGGCCTGCATTTTCGCGACCTGCTCCTCATAGGTATGGATACGCTGGCCGCCGGTCGTCACTTCGAGGCCGCGACCGAGCAAATCGAAGCTCAAGGTGAATTTAGGGTCATTCGGATCATCCATAGCATAAAATGGCCGTTTTTTTGAAGGATAATGTGTAACAAAGACAAAGTCGCTGTTATATTCTTCTTTGTACAGCGCGCCGATCAGCCGCTCCTCTTCCGGTTCCAGATCGTAAGGGTCTCTGATTTTACGATGATATTTCTCGGCGACGCGGTTCTTGGCTTCGCTGAACGATACGGCAGGTATGGCGTCGATCTGCGGCAGGACGACCTGCAGGCGGCATAGCTCCGGCGCATATTCATCGGTCAGAAGCTGTATGGTATATTGCAGCATGGCCGCTTCCATATTCATCATATCATGAAATGAATCGATGAAACCCATTTCCAGATCCAGACTGGTATATTCATTGAGATGCCTGGTCGTACTGTGCTTTTCCGCCCGGAACACCGGTCCGACTTCAAAAACGCGCTCATAAACACCGACCATCATCTGTTTGTAGAATTGTGGGCTTTGCGCCAGAAATGCTTTGCGGCCGAAATAATCCAATCTGAAAATGTTCGATCCGCCCTCAGCGCCGGATGAAACGATTTTCGGCGTATGGATCTCCGTAAAACCCTGCCGGTGCAGGAAATCGCGAAAGCCGCGGCACAACCCCTCCTGCAAACGGAAGATGTCCCTTTGATGCTGATGCCGCAGGGTGATCGGCCGCAAAGCCAGACCAGCTTCCAGGGACATCCGGCTATTTTTCTTATTCAGAGGCACCGGGCGCGGGCTATGAGGCAAGCTGATAATCCGGATGCTGGTTAAACGCAGCTCATAGCCGCCCGGCGCCCTTTCATCGGCAGCCAGCAAGCCTTCACCCCGGACGCTGCATTCATCTTTCAGCGTTTCGCCACCTTCCAGCCGTGTTGCTGAATCCATGACGCCTTGCAGCAATCCGTCGCGCAAGCGCAAGATCACAAAAGCAAATTCGCCCATCGGGCGATGCGCGTGCACCATCCCGTGAAACCGCACCGTCGTCCCGGCGGCAAACGCCGCCGCCAAACCGGCGCAAGTCAGGTCTTGTTCTTGAAGCTGCCCCCGCATAATTTCCATGTCACACCTCCCGGCCGTCGGCCGTAAATAAAAAAACCCGGAAGTTCGACATTATCGAACTTCCGGGACGGATTCTTATAAAATCCGCGGTACCACCCAAATAGATGTAGGTCATCCCCTTTGATGATCCGCGCATCCCCTCGTCGTACGTAACGGGTACCCCGTGCCTGTCTACTAAGAATGATCTTTTCAACAAGCAGGCTCTGGAGTGTTCTTCCTCCGGTTGTCCTTAAACGGCGCTTGCAATCTCCGACGCCGAATCCCTGGTTAAGCTCCCCCGGTCTACTCTCTCCGTCACAGTCTTTATCTATTGTTGGCTGTCATTAT
>CAYRWC010000271.1:0-597 GCA_964427795.1 uncultured Oscillospiraceae bacterium
CAGATTATCCGACAGTGCGTAGTTTTGCAGATCAACTGCCGCAGATCCGGCATTATAAAGCTCGATCCAGTCCGGTGTATCTAAATCCGCCGACTGCAAGACGGACTGGTTGGCGGTCATGACCTCGGTTATCAGAATCGGGTTGTCGATAATGGGAGCCAGGGTCGTTTCGCCGCTGTCGACTTCGCTGGTGAATACCGGGAGAGTCCCGACCATGTCGTCGGGTATGAGCTCGCAGCCGGTTTGTATCATCAGGGCAAAAAGCAAAATAACGACGGGAGCCAATAAGCCGTAACGGCGCTTCTTTTTATCTGTCGGGCTATGGCTTCTGCCGGACTGGTTCACCATAGGGCAACTCCTTATTCTTAACCATTTCATCATGGCCATGAAACTTTCACATAACAATATCCATATTATTCCATAAATAGATGCAATTGTTAAGGGACTCTTTATTCCGGCGCCGGCCGGTTTGAGATCCGGCTGCATCATGAACCGGCAAATCGGTTTGGCAAACCGCGCCGCCATTTATCATATCATGCTTTAAATCCAGCCAAATTGATGAATGATCGTTTCTTTTTCATGATATGATGATAGCAT
>CAYRWC010000271.1:632-4265 GCA_964427795.1 uncultured Oscillospiraceae bacterium
ATCATTCGCATTGATATGGAATGGCCGGAAACAGTTTTTGGCATACCGGGAGGAATAACGATGCTCTATCCGAAAAACGATAAACCCTTTTGTTCCGAATTGTTTCAAAATCCGTCCGCAGAATACCGCGGCGCCCCGTTCTGGGCCTGGAACTGCGCTTTGGAAAAAGAGGAGCTGTTGCGTCAGATCGGCTGCCTGAAAGACATGGGCTTCGGCGGCTTTCATATGCATGTGCGCACGGGTATGGCAACGCCGTATTTAAGCGATACCTATATGGATTTAATTCATGATTGCCTGGACAAGGCCAAAGCCGAAGCCATGCTGACCTGGCTATACGATGAAGACCGCTGGCCGTCCGGCGCCGCCGGCGGGCTGGTAACCCGCAATCCGGAATATCGGGCCCGGTATCTCTTATTTACGCCGGAATCATATGAAGAAAACAAAGTATCCGGTACGGCTGAGGATTCCAGCGCCCGGGCAACCCGTACCGGAAACGGCGTCCTGGTGGCCTGCTACGACGTGGTTCTGGACCAGGACGGCAATCTGGCTGCTTACCGGCAGATCCGGGAGCAGGATCCGGCTTCCGGAACCAAATGGTATGCTTATCAGGAAACCTCCAATCCTAATCCCTGGTTTAACAACCAGACCTATGTCGACACTTTGAATCCGAAAGCGATCCAGGCTTTCATCCAAACGACGCACGAGCGGTATCTGCAGACAACCGGCGACGATTTCGGCACGGCCATACCGGCTATTTTTACTGATGAACCGCAATTTTCCCGTAAATCTACACTCAATAACGCCGACGACCGTATGGATGTCATCCTGCCCTGGACGGATGATCTGCCCGAGACCTTCGAGGCTGCCTACGCGGAAAACCTGCTGGCGCATCTGCCCGAATTGTTTTGGGAACTGCCGGGCGGCCGTGTTTCGCGCATCCGCTATTTCTATCACGATCATATTGCAGAACGCTTCGCCGCGGCTTTTGCCGATCAGATCGGCGGCTGGTGCCAAAAGCACCGCCTGATGCTGACCGGGCACATGATGGAAGAGCCGACGTTGCACAGCCAGACGGCGGCGCTTGGCGAGGCGATGCGCTCGTATCGTTCCTTTGGTTTGCCGGGCATCGACATGCTGTGCGACCACTATGAATTTACCACGGCGAAGCAAGCGCAATCGGCAGCCCGGCAATATGGTTGTCCCGGCGTTTTATCGGAGCTTTACGGCGTCACCAACTGGGATTTCGATTTCCGGGGCCATAAACTGCAGGGCGACTGGCAGGCTGCTCTGGGCATAACTGTCCGCGTTCCGCATCTATCCTGGGTATCCATGGCCGGGGAAGCCAAGCGCGATTATCCGGCCAGCATCAATTACCAGGTGCCTTGGTATCGGGAATACCCGCTTATCGAAAATCATTTTGCCCGTCTGAATACCGCTCTAACCCGTGGAAAGGCGGTATGCCGGATCGGCGTCATCCATCCGGTGGAAAGTTATTGGCTGTGCTGGGGCCCGAAGGATAAAACAGCCGCCGTTCGCGAGCAGCTCGATCACCATTTTGCGGATCTGACAAATTGGCTGCTGCTCGGTCAGATCGATTTTGATTTTATCAGCGAATCATTGCTGCCGCAGCAATGTCCGCAAGCCGCAAATCCGCTGCCGGTCGGTCGGATGCGTTATCAGGTCATCATCGTGCCGGATCTTTTACAGCTGCGCTCAACGACGCTCGAACGGCTGCTGACCTTTCGGAAAATGGGCGGACGGGTTATTTTCCTCTGCGACGCGCCGGCTTTGATCGACGGCCGGCCGGATCCGGCCGCACGGGCCCTCTACGATATTTCGGAGCGGGTTCCCATGGCGGAAACGGCTATTTTGAGCGTATTGGAACCGGAACGCGATATCGATATCCGTCTGAGCAGCGGCGGCCGCGCGAACAGCTATGTCTGTCAGATCCGGCAAGACGGCCAGGACCGCTGGGTTTTTATCGCCAAGGGCAAGCGGCCGGATAATCCGGATATATCGGAAGCCGAGAATTTACGTATCCGTTTGCGCGGCTCCTGGCAGATCACCGAGTTGAATACGCTGGATGGAACAATCGGTTCTATTGCGGCTGTCCCGGCGGAAGACTGGACTCTGGTGGAGAGAACCATGTACAGTCATGACAGCCTGCTGATGCGCCTGACTCCCGCCGCTGCCGCCGCCGGCCCGGCTCTGGCAAAAAACGAGTCGCTTCATTTTAAGAGCTGCGACGTTCGGACCTCTGATTACAGCTTTACCCGTGTGCCGGTTACCTTTAGCGAGCCGAATGTCCTGTTGCTGGATATAGCTGAATATGCTCTGGATGATCAGGCCATGCGTCCGGCGGAAGAAATTTTGCGGGCCGACAATGTCCTGCGGCAGGAACTGGGCTGGCCGACCAGACGGGAAGCGGTGGCCCAGCCCTGGACGGTTCCGGTGGAGGAAATCAGACATACGGCTTCTCTGCGTTTTGCGATCGACAGCGAGATTTTGGTAAAATCTCCCAAATTGGCGCTGGAAGACGCGGAAACCGCCGCGATTATGCTCAACGGACAGCCTGTCGCGCCGATCGTCGACGGCTGGTATACGGACAAATCGATCAAAACCGTTGTACTGCCCGATCTGCCGGCCGGACGCAGCATCCTCGAATTGCGCCTGCCCTTCGGACGTCGGACAAACCTGGAATGGTGCTATCTGCTCGGGGATTTTACCGTCCGCGTCGCCGGCAGCTTAAAAACAATTGGCGCGCCGGTAAACGAACTGGCTTTCGGTGATATTACGACACAGGGATTCCCGTTTTATGGCGGCAACCTGACTTACCGGCTGGCCGTTAAAACGCAGGGCTCGGATTTTGCCGTCCATGTCCCGAAATACCGCGGCGCCTTAGTGACGGCAGCGGTCGACGGCCGGCGGATCGGCCCGGTCGCTTTCAGTCCGTACACCTTGACCTTTTCAGGTGTTGCCGCCGGCGAGCATTGCCTGGAACTGACTCTATTCGGCAATCGCGTCAATACCTTCGGCTGCGTCCATAACTGCGACGTCAACTGGCCTTGGTACGGCCCCAACGCCTGGCGGACAACCGGCGACTACTGGAGCTATGAGTATCATTTGCGCCAAACCGGCATTCTCAAAGCACCGGATATTATTATGACCTGAAACAACACATGATTTGCCAAAGCCCTAAAAGATAAATTCCGGATTGGCTTATTGGGTGACTTCGTCACGGTGTTTGGATCATTTATAGCGTATAGTGAGGTCAAACCAATCCGGAAAGGGGATAAAACAATATGGCAAACAAAAATGTGTTAACCATAACCGAAGAAAATTTTGAAAAAGAGGTCGTCTTGTCAGAGACACCGGTCCTGCTTGATTTCTGGGCCAGCTGGTGCGCTCCGTGCCGGATGTTGAGTCCGACGATCGACGCTCTTTCTGAGGATTTGGCAGGACGGGTCAAAGTCGGCAAGATCAATGTGGATGAACAGCCCGGCTTAGCTTCTGCTTTCCGTGTCATGAGCATTCCGACCGTTGCTCTGACCCGCGGCAATACGCTGATCATGCAATCGGTCGGCGTAAAATCCAAAGAGAGCCTATTGCGGGATATCGAGTCGAAAATCTAAG
>CAYRWC010000272.1:0-4231 GCA_964427795.1 uncultured Oscillospiraceae bacterium
ATATTCCCATTTGTATTCGTGGCACTTCCTTATCACAGGACCGCATGCGTATAGTGTTGTTTCCAACGCTTTTCTGCAGTAACATTCTCGAATTAAACTGCATTGGAAATTTCCAGTTAAGACCTTGGGACTCTGTCCCAAACCCTGGGATTTTATCGCTTCAGTTCTCCAAAAAGAGAAAAGCAGCCATAATAGCTGCAATTCTCCGAATCTCTTTTTTATAGAACCCTGACAGGCGCTCAGGTTGCATCCCTGCAGTTGCCCTATCCTCCAGTCAGGTAAGAGTCTGAAAAATTAACCTTGTCGGCGATATGCTTCAGTGCAAAAGCAACAGTAATTCCGTCAACCTTACCCAGAGCTTTTGTTAACTTTTCCCTGTTCCAAAAAATATCGTCCAGGTCACTTAAATAACAACCAGCGTCATAATCCGGTATACAAATAAAATTCCCACTGGTCGAACGACCAATAATAATTCTGATAGATGAGCGGCTTATTATCATAAATTCATAATGACTGCCGAAGTTTTTCATGTAGGTTATACTTGCAGGCCATCTTTCACACTTTTTTTGCATTTTCCAAATACATTCGAATGTTCTATACATTACTTCCTCCTCAGTTTTCAAGCTCTGTCTTTATGATTCTTTTAACAACAATATCATCTACAATTTTTGTCTTGCTCATAAAACAGTGAAGAAGACTTTTGTCGCATATCAGGTTGATTTTCCTCGGGATCCCGGCACTGAAGCTGTGAATCTCTTTTATTGCTTCTGATGTAAAAAGCTCGCTTGAAGAGCCTGCTGCCTTTATATGAGTTCTTATGTAGTCTTCAACGCTTTGCAAATCAAGTTCCTTGAGAGAATAACGTATGGTTATCCTTTGCGATATTGCACGCATTGAATATCCCGAAAGCAATTCTGAAAGCTCTGGCTGGCCCACAAGGATAAGGCATAGCGGTGAAAGACTATCCATATTGAAATTGACAAGGAATCTAACTTCCTCAAGCATCTTCTCTGTTAGCAGATGGGCTTCATCTATGATAATTATTGCCGTCTTACCATGCTGGTACATATCCATAACGGCCTTGTTAACCATCCGTTTGGCCTCCGGCTTAAAATATGAAGGTGAAATGTCGAGCTGCTCAAGTATTTCGTTGTAAAAGGATTTGGGAGACATATCCGACTGGGATATGTATATCACCTTGTGACTTACCGGATTTATCTCATCAGCTACAGCCCTTATGGCAGTGCTCTTACCAATGCCGACCTCTCCGGTTACCGCGGCGAAAAGCCTGTTGTCTATGGCATATTTAAGCCTGCTTTTCAATTCCTGGAAGTCCTCGTAAAGGTAAAGCTTTTTTACATCAATATCCCTCAAAAATGGTGTTTTTGTGAATCCGAAATATTCCTCATACATTTTCAGCGTCCTCCTTGTACAGGCTGGTGAAGTTCAGGCGGTTTGCCTTGTCCTTGAGCCTGGTCTCATACTTGTCCTTTAGCAGCTTGAGATAACTGGTTTTCAGCATGGCATCTTCCGATGGTGCAGCGGAAGAGTCAACAGGAGCCTCACCGTCCCAGACATTGTTCTTGATTATTAAAGGCTCTGCATTTTTATACTGCTGACCGTTGCAATATACTTCAATATTGGCAATGTCTTTTTTATCAAATCTTAGCTGTACCATCTTGTTTGCCAGTACCCCTTCAAGCTTGTACAAATTGCCCTCGACCGACACTGTAGCGGTTTTATTTGCTTTCCGTTCCACGCGCTGTATAAATACATCCCTCAATTTTTCGGGAGATATGTATTTCACATGGGTCTTGTCAGCTGAATGAACTTCTTCGGGTATAGCGTCTATGCTGCTGTGCTTTTTGTTATTGTAATTCTCGGACAGCCAGTATTCAAAGTATTCATTCAGTTCATCCAGTGTCTCAATTCCAAGCCTTCTTGCTTCAGGTTCAAAAGATCTATCAACAAAAGAGTTAAATTTTTCCACCTTACCCTTTGAGGTTGGCGTATACGGGCGGCAATATTTCATAATACAGCCAAGTTCCGCACATATTGCCTGCAGTCGTTTTGTCCTGTAAACCTGGGCATTATCGGTGTAGAAAACACGTGGCACCCCCATTTTTACAAGTGCCTTTCTGAAGCAGTCCTCAACATTCTGGGCGTTTTCTTCAAAATATATCTTTCCACATACCTTCCGGCTGCGGTCATCCAGGAAGCAAACCAGATATGTCCTTATATACTCTTTGGGATTCTTCGGATCCTTCAGGTATATCGAGTATTTTATATCCGATTGCCAGGTATCATTGACGTTTTCTTTCTGGAATCTTCTTAATACCTTTGCTGATTTGGTTTTAGGCGTGACCTGAATATTGCTTGACATTATCCGTGAAAGGGTGGAATTCTTAAGAAGTCCTTCCGGAGCATCCCCTGACAGTTCCAGCATTTCAATAATCTCACGTACACTACGCTCAGGCAGCTCTTCTTTAAGCTCAAAGGCTTTTTTCAGAGTCGCCTCCGGTATAGCCCTGACACTGCCGGCATCCTTTCTTTCATCCGGCACCAGTGCAGAAAATCCGCCTTCACGATACCACTTAAGGTATGTGAATAATGTCCGTTCTCCTACTGTTGTCCTGCTGCTATTGGGTATATCATACGTTTTTGATAATATTTGCCTTATCAAAGCTGCTTTCTCACCTTTGGGCAGCCCTTCCTGCAGCAACGGGTGTATCAACCCATACCGGAACAGCCCGATTTCCATTTTTTCTTCTTCAGTCATGTTTTTTTCATCCTCCTTACGGTGCATTTTAATTTGATGTCTCAATTTTATCTGCACTACAGAAGGTTTTGGTTTAAAACTATGGGAAAATTAGCCGGTATTTTAATTTGAGAAATTACAAAAATACATGGGCGGTCAGTATATCCAGAATTCTGTTTATGCATATGAACGGTATGATATCAAGATCGGGCATTTTATTATCTCTGAATGTGGCTGTAATCCTTTGATATATCCGGCTCCAGTTGATAATTCTTGTCATATCTTTCGAGTATTCCTTATTTCTGATCCCTGAAGGAATAGCTTCAGCCTCCGGCAACAGTTCGGAGCTTATGTCGCAGGATGGCAGATATTCCTGTATTCCTTTTGTTATCGATGGTTCTATGGCAGTTTTCCTTTCTGTGACAACCCGCACCCAGTAGTACATGACTGTGTGGGAAACCAGCAGGGAAGGGAACAGCCTGCAGCACAGCTGTCGTAGACTTATTGTGCCTTTTGAAATATCATTGTATTGAAGGACGTAGTTTTGCCTTTGATAGGAGTCATATTGATGTCGGGATGCCAGAAATTCAGGTTTCAGAGCATGTGTCACACCGCACTTTTTGCATTTGTACCGAAGGATTGTTATTTTTGTGATTATTTCATCTGATTTGTAGTTAACCTCGTAACAGGCATGGTAAACCATCAGCGTACCACAGGTGCTGCATCGGATTTCAATTTTTACTGTGAAAATTATTCTTTTGTAGGTATTGACATCATCACAAAAATTTAATACTCTCAAATTGATCTCAAATTGTCAAAAGTGTTTCCCGTTTATTTGATTCTTGCAGGAATCAAGGGGAACACTTTTTCATTTTATCAACTGGAAATTCATACTGCAATGAAATTTAAGAAAATTGCAGTGTTACGCTGCTGATTTTCTCTGCTAAAAACACCCAGCAAAGACAGAGTATCCGCCATGTTCGTGTGCGATGTTGCGGATCAATTCCATGATTAGCACTGTCTTGCCTACACCAGCGCCGCCGAACAGGCCAATCTTACCACCCTTGGCGTAAGGCGCCAGCAGATCTATGACCTTGATGCCGGTCACCAGCATTTCAGTGGTCGGCTTCTGCTCCACATATTCCGGTGCCGGGCGGTGGATCTGCCAATAGGTTTTCGCATTGAGCGGCCCGTTTTCATCGATGGGCTGTCCCAGCACATTGACCATTCTTCCCAGGGTGGCTTTGCCAACCGGTACGGCGATGGCCTGCCCCAGATCCACTACCCCCATGCTGCGGCTCAAGCCGTCCGTAGAGGACATGGCCACACAGCGCACCTGGCTTTTGCCGATATGCTGCGCCACTTCCAGGGTGACGTCAATATTTTTTTCCGCCGCCTGAATCCGGAGGGCATTGTATATTTCCGGCAGCTGTCCAGGAGGAAACTGAACATCCACTACCGCGCCAATGACCT
>CAYRWC010000273.1:0-4226 GCA_964427795.1 uncultured Oscillospiraceae bacterium
TGGACGATCAGCTGCGAGGAAGATTCCGGGGTGACCGGCGTCCCGCCGGCCGCTGGACCGGTCGGGCTGCTAAGCGGGATCAGCAGGTATTTTCCTCGCCGGCGGATGTCGAGTATTTGCCGGCCTTCAAGCTTCAAGCCGCCGCTCTCCAACAGAACGCCCGGCGTCAGGACCTGGACTTCATGAATGAATTTTCCGGATAGATCGGGCAGCAAGCTGCGCCGGATGGTTTCAACTTCAGGTAATTCGGGCATGACAAGCCTCCGATTAGCGTTATAATAGAATACGGCGTTGATCGGCAGCCAACCGGAAAACCAGGCGGCTGCTTTAGTTCGACGGCCGAAAAGAGGAAGCCGCTTATGGCAAAATGTAAATGCTGCCACAATAAAGGATTTATGGTAGAGACTGATTCCAACGGCCTCTGCGCGGCTTGCGCTCCTTACTATTATCTAACAATGGAATCAGATTTAAAAGTCCTGGAGCAATCTCTGCATGCGTTAAATCATATAACCCAGCCGGAAGCCGCGTTAGGCCGCCTGGAAATGATCGGCGGCAGCCTGGCTCGCCTGCGTCCCTATGTGTTGGCCGGTTTGGCAAAACTGCCGCGCCCTTTGGAAGAATTAGACCTGTGGCTGGTTCAGGAAACCGGCCGCTGGCAGAACGAATGATGCGGGAAGTCCGGCGGCGATTGACCGGATTCCAGGCTTGGCGGGTATCAGCCGGCCCATGTGGGAGGTGTTTTTTTGAACAGACCCGGTCGACAAACCCATTTATTGGCGGCCAGCCTGTTTTCCCTATTGAGTCTGGCTTCGATCGTATACAGTCAGATAACCGGAGACGGTCGATGGCATGTTTTCGGTATTTTATGCCTGATTGCGGCGGTTGTAGCCTGGCTGATGTATTTTCGCCGCAGACTGCAGGACGCTTCGGATCATGATCAAGCTGAAAACACGGACAGTCCGCCCTCCTTTCCGGAAGGCCAGGCGAAGCTGATCGACGCCGGCCGGCTGCCCAACCGGTATAATCCGCGCATCGATTTAAAAGAATTTGAAGTTTGCCACTTTTATGTCGCGGCGCAGCGGTTGCTTTTTGCCCCGCTGCCTGATAAATTACGGATCGATCCGACCCGGCTGGCCGTCCGTTTTTCCGGCGGTCAATACTATTACATTGTGCGGCCGCAGGAGATCCTGCTGCCTGCGGAACCGGACGACCGGATTGACGGCGAGCTGATTATAACCAGCCAGAGGATTATCTTTCTGGCGCCGGAAAATGGTTTTGAAGTGCCGCTGCAAAGCCTGAAACTGCTGGATTGCAGCGCTCATCTGGTTGATTTCCATGTGCGTGACCGGCGGTACACCATACAGACGGAAGCATCCTGTTATGCCGAAAAAGTTCTGTTGCTGCTCTTGCAGCCGCAGAACTGATCGGCGGAAACCCGGCGTCCGCGGCGGTAAACCGATCCGGAATAATGAACAGGAGGTCTATGTCATGATGAAACAAGCCGATAAAGACCCGGGAGCGGCGAAACCGCAGGATAACCCGGACCAACAGGCCTTGGCCCGGCAGCTGGCCGATATGCTTCAGCCGGCCCGGCGGATTGTCTTTTTTGGCGGCGCCGGCGTTTCGACAGAGAGCGGCATACCTGATTTCCGCAGCGCCGGCGGCGTGTTCCGCCAGGAACTGCCAGGCGGTTTGTCGCCGGAGGAATTGGTCAGTATCGACTGCCTGGAGCAACAGCCGGATTTGTTTTATCAGTTTTACCGGGAGAAAATGATTTTTCCGTCCGCCCGGCCCAATGCCGCGCATCTGGCGTTGGCCAGACTGGAACAGGACGGCCGTTTGCGCGCCGTCGTGACTCAAAATATTGACGGCTTGCATCAAATGGCCGGTAGCCGGACTGTTTTCGAACTGCATGGTTCGATATGGCGCAATTACTGCACCGGCTGCAAGGCCGTCTACGGCCTGGATTGGCTCTTGCGAACGGCGGCAATCCCATATTGCCCGGCTTGCGGCGCTTTGGTCCGGCCGGATGTTGTTCTTTATGGAGAACGCCTGGATGACGGCGTCTGGCAAAATGCCCTGCAGGCAATCCGGCAGGCCGATCTTTTAATCATCGGCGGCACATCGTTGGCGGTATATCCTGCCGCCGGACTGGTCCAAGCCTTCAGAGGCGGCAAGCTGGTCCTGATCAACCGGACGCCGACCGCTTATGACGACAACGCCGACTGCGTCATCCGCGAACCGATCGGCGCCGTTCTGGGACAGGCGGCCGATCTGCTGTTCAGCCGATAACCTGAAAGATGAAAATCCGCTTCAATTTCAATCTTCGCGCAGCTGATCCAGCCATAAAGCGGCGACAGCATCGCTGGGCATTCGCCAGTCGCCGCGCGGCGACAAGGTCACGCTGCCGATTTTAGGCCCGTCCGGCAGGCAGGAGCGTTTGAATTGCTGGGCGAAAAAGCGGCGCAGGAAGACGGCCAGCCAACGGCGGATTTCGTCCGGCCGGTATTGTCCGGAAAAAGCATGACAGGCCAGCCTGAGAATCTTGCGCGGTTCAAATCCGTAACGGATCAAATAATATAGGAAAAAATCATGCAATTCATAAGGACCGACAATATGCTCGGTCTTTTGGGCGATCTGGCCGTCTTGCGGCGGCAGCAGTTCGGGGCTGACCGGCGTGTCGACGATATCCAGAAGAATATTCCGCAGTTCCCCGGCGCTTTGCTCAGCCGCGTAGCGGACCAGATGGCGGACCAGCGTTTTCGGCACGGAGCAGTTGACGCCGTACATGGACATATGGTCGCCGTTATAGGTTGCCCAGCCCAGTGCCAGTTCGGAAAGGTCGCCGGTTCCGATAACCAGACCGCAGGTCTGGTTAGCCAGATCCATCAGAATTTGCGTCCGTTCGCGCGCTTGGGCGTTTTCGTAAGTAATGTCCTGTATGGCCGGATCATGGCCGATATCGGCAAAGTGACCCATAACCGCCTGACTGATTGATATTTCGCGTAAGGTGACGCCCTGGCTGCCGGCCAGGGTCAGAGCGTTCCGATAAGTCCGGTCGGTCGTGCCGAAACCGGGCATTGTCACGGCGGTTATGCCCCGCCGGTCCAGGGCCAGGGCATCGAAAGCCCGGACGGTAACCAGAAAAGCCAATGTAGAGTCAAGACCGCCGGAGAGGCCGACAACGGCGGAGCGGCAGCCGGTATGGGCCAGCCGCTTCTTTAATCCCTGCACCTGCAAGGTCAGAATTTCTTCGCAGCGTTCGGCCAGATCATGACGGTCGGCCGGAACGAAAGGCAGCGGCGCGACCGATCTTTTCAGATCCAGCGATTCGAGCTGCCAGGAGAAAGGAATCTCCCGGAAAACGCCGGCTGAGCCGGATGGGCGGCGCGTCTGCCCCGGATATGTGTTTTGGCGCCGCCGTTCCTGAACCAGCATCTGGACATCTATATCCGCCATCGTCAGTCCGGTGCTGAATAATGACGATTCCGCAAGCCGGCGGCCGTTTTCATAAATCAAGTTATGGCCGGCAAAAACCAGATCGGTTGTGGATTCGCCTTCGCCGGCATCCGCGTAAATATAGGCGCTGATCAGGCGCGCCGAGTGGCTTTGCACCAACAGGCGCCGGTAAGCGGCTTTGGTGATGATTTCGTCGCTGGCGGAAAGATTGCCGATAACGGTTGCTCCGGCCGCGGCACTGTCCAGGGACGGAGAACCCGGAACCCACAGATCTTCGCATATTTCCAGCGCCAAACGGAAATCGGGCTGTTCCCGGCAGGTGAAAAGAAGATCGCTGCCAAAGGGAACGACTTGGCCGTCAAAAAGAATTTGATCCGGCTTGCCGCCGGCGGCCGGCCCCGGCGAAAAGTGCCGGCCTTCATAAAATTCAGCGTAATTCGGAATATGACGTTTGGGAACCAGCCCCAGCAGCCGGCCTTTCTGGAAAACAGCGGCGGCATTGTACAAGGCGGAACCCTCGGCCAGCGGCAGTCCGACGACGCAAATTATATCTGATTCCGCTGTCGCCGCTATCAGGTCCGACAACGCCTGCCGGGCGCCCTGAAGCAAAACGCGGCTGAGAAACAGATCGGAGCAGGTGTGGCCGGTTAGGCGCAGTTCAGGGAAAATAACCAGCCGCGCTTTTTCCTGACGCGCTTTTTGAATCAAAGCCAAAACCTGATCGCGGTTATAAAGGCAGTCGGCGACCTTGATCGGCGGCGTAGCGG
>CAYRWC010000274.1:0-4211 GCA_964427795.1 uncultured Oscillospiraceae bacterium
GCTGCCGATCAAATGATCCAGCGCCTGGTAGGATTCCGGGCTGCTGTAAGGCGCCGTTCCGGCTTGTTCGGGCGATTTCCGCTCCATTTTCGATCGGAACCATTCCAAACAAACGCCTCCGTTTGAAAGGGATTGAATGGAACCCCATTTCCCCTTAACCGTATGTATACTTTGCGCCGCATGCGTTTTGCCGTTAAACTGCGGCCGGTCCGATACAGCCAGGGCCACCCAGGATGTCCCTGTCGCCAGCAGGATATCGCCGTCATGAATGGCGCCGGCGCCCATGGCGACGCAATATTGATCGTGCCCGCCGTTCACGACAATCGTATGCCGCGGCAGTCCCAACGCTTCGGCCGCCTTGTCGCACAGCGGGCCGACCGGCGCTCCGGAATCCATGACTATCGCCAAACGGTCCGGCGTCAAGCCGATCAAATCAAGAATTCTGCGGTCCCAGTTCCGTTCCTTAATGTTATACAACTGAGAAATGCCGGCGTTTGACGGATCGATCACATACTGTCCGGTCAGACGTCCGTTAATAAAATCCAGGGTTGAAAGAAATTTATGCGTTTCGGCAAAAACCTGCGGTTCATGCTCCTTCAGCCAAAGGATTTCCACGGCATTAAGTCCGGCAGACAAAGCCCAGCCGGTAGTCAGATAAAAATAATCCTCCGGCAGATTCTCCTGAAAATAGGCGCTTTGCCGCCTGCCCCGCTGATCCAGCCAGACGATAGCGGGCCGCAGTGGATCTCCGTTAACGTCAATCGGAACCAGTGACCCGCCCTGACTGGAAAGTCCGATGGCCGTGACGGCTTGACGCATTTTTTCTTCCGGCAGGCAGGTCCGCACCACAGCCACGACAGCCTGCCACCAATCCTCGGCGTTTTGCTCGGCATAACCGGGCTGAGGCGTATAAGTCGGATATGACCGGTAGGCCTGATGGATAACCTTTCCGGCGGCATCGACCGCCAGGCACTTCGTTCCTGTCGTTCCTATATCCAGGCCCAGCAAAATTTCGTCCATATCCGCCAGTCAACTCCCGATTTTTACTCGTTATACCCGTTTATTCCGCTGCCGATCGATTTCCGAATTCGTTCCGGTATCGTACCCGGTGCAATCAATGCTATTCTATGCCAAGGTAAAAGAACTGTCAACAAGTAAAGCTGACAAGCTCTTATTCCTAGCCCTTATTCACAGGATAACGATGCGTCAGGATCGATTATGTCGTTCGTTTACTCCTCGCCGGCGTCCACATCGATCAGCACCTTCATGGTGCTCTCCCGGTTCGCGTCAATGTATTGATAGGCTGAAAGATAATCCCGAAGCGCAAAATGTTTGGACATCAGCGGTTTCAGTTGAATCTTCCCCTCTTGCACATAGCGGATTGCATCCAGGTAGTCCTCGTGGCGATACATCATGGATGTGTCGAGATCGAGTTCATGATCATTCAGAACGGCGAGATCAATCGTCGCCATACTGGAAAATACAGCGACAAGAACGAGCTTGCTGCCTTTGCGCGCATATTTGATCGCCTGTCCCATCGTGATATTATTGCCTGCGCAATCATAGATTACATCTGCTTTATCCGGACCAAAACAGGTTGTCATGGCTTCGCCGAAATCAGCTTGTTTTGTATTGACCGTATAATCGATCCCGCACGTTTTGGCGATAGCCAGCCGGGTATCGGAAATGTCGGTAATCAAGACTTCCGCCGCGCCAAGTGCTTTGCAGCTTTGCGCCAGCAGAATGCCGATCGGCCCGCAACCCAAAACAGCGACCTTTGCACCCTTAAGCCCGGAGAAATGCTTCGCCGCGTGCATCGTCACCGCCAGCGGCTCGATCAAAGCGCCTTCGTTATAGGTCATATCGTCCGGCAGCGGCGTGACCTTTGCCGCGTCGACAACAAAGAATTCGCTTGCGGTTCCTGTGATTTGAAAACCCATCACCTTCAAGCTCTCACATAAGTTATATTGGCCGTGGCGGCAAGGATAACAGTTCCCACAAACCTCTTGAGGTTCGATTGTCACCTTTTGGCCGATATGCAAATTCTTCACGCCGCCGCCAAGCGCCTCTATCCGTCCGGAAACCTCATGTCCCTGTGTAATGGGGTATTTTGTAAACGGATGCTCCCCATGATAGACATGTATATCGCTCCCGCAGATGCCGATCTTCATGATCTTGACCAGAACCTCGCCCGTTCGGGGGGCCGGTTTCTCGATTTCCCGGAAGATGATTTCGCCGGGAGCCATCATAACCTGTTGCAGCATCGTCATACACTCCTTTTTATTCCGTTGATACTTTAATAAACTATCTATAAAAGTACTTCTATCATGACTCTTTTTAACGAATTGTCAAGATTATTTTGTCCGGAATCAGGATCGCCGAGTGCCGACGGGCAGATATTTACAGGCTTTCCAGATATGCGTCCAGCGGCTGCAGCGCAGCTCCGTAGGCGCTCGCAAGCTGGCGGTATTTGCCGCACAGCAAGTAATCGCCGGGATGGTCAAAGGGATCGAGCGCGCGCACCTGCCTGCGCAGAGAATCCAGGTAAGGAGCCAGATAGCCGCCGACATAACCGCCCAGAACAATCTGGCCGTCAAAAACCATGCGCAGATTGATAACCGCGTAGGACAGCCATTTCAAATATTCCCGCCAAATAGCCGTCAGTTCGGGGATCCGACGGTCGACGCCGGCAAAAAAAGACTCTAAATTTCCAGCGGAGCTCTCAGTCAGAAGCAAAGCGGAGCAGTAGGCGTCCAGGCAGCCTTTTTGCCCGCAATAACAGGTTTTTCCTTCCGGCACGACGCGCATATGCCCGAATTCTCCGCTCCGTTCCTCGCTCCCCGGCAATAAAACGCCCTTCTGATAGATGGTGCCGCCGACACTGTTGCTGAGTGAAAGATAAATCATCGTTCCCTGGGGAGAAAGATCCCGCAGCTCGGCATACCCCGCCGCGTTGGCGTCATTTTCAAAACTGCAGCGCCATGGCAGAACCTCCCGGAAGACAGCACAATCCAGTTCTTTCAAGGCCAACACATGAGAATCGACGATCTTGTTTTTTTCATGATTAAGAATGCCGGGTATCGAAACGCCCACATAACGGACGGCATCAGGATCAACGCCGCTCAGCCGGGCAAAACGCCGGGCGGCGGCGCCGAGCTCCCGGTAATAATCCGGTTCGTCGCGATAACGGCAGCTTTCCCGCTTTTCGCAGACCAAATTGCCGGCCAGATCGACCAGCACCATACCGATATGGTTACGCGTGATCTCGATTCCGACGCTATGGATCGCATCGGCCCTTGCCGCGACAATTCCGGCTTTTCGGCCGCCGGTAGACTCATATTGCCCGGCGTCCCGCACAAGGCCGATCCGCGTCAGCTCATTGACGTTCTGCAGAACCGTCGGCATGCTGACGGATAGACCCCGCGCAATCTCCTGTCGGGAAATTGCGCCGTGCGATAAAATAAAACGCAAAATTTTGCGCCGGTTGTTCCGTTTAATCTCCAGAGTTGAGGTCAGCTCTTTTTTCATGCGGTCACTTGCATGGATTATTGATCAGCATAACTTCCGATCTCACATTTACCATCTGCTTATTTAGATTTGATCCATTATATTTCAGAATAAAAGGAGAATCAAGCCGCCGCAGTACGTTCCGGTCAAACGCGGAGCCGCACCTCAACGCAGGTGCCGCCGTTTTCGGGAACAGAAAGCCGAAGTCCGTAGGATTCCCCGTACTGCAGCTTGAGCCGTCGATTGATATTGATCATCCCGATCCCGTTGGAATGAACGACGCTTTTATGCACCTTCGGAAGCGGTTCCGAAATCGGATCAGCAAACCGGGCGTTCAGCCATTCCATCGTATCCGGAGCCATGCCGGAGCCGTTATCCACAACCCGAATTGTCAACAAATCCTCAACGCAGGCCAGGCGGACCTCGATATCCAGCGGCTGTTCCGGGCGCATCCCGTGTTCGCAGCTGTTTTCCAGCAAAGGCTGCAGTGTAAAACGCGGAATTTGAAATGTTGCCAAATCCGGAGCAAGCAGATCCGCCTGTATTTTGATATTGATCGAATCGCCGTACCGCATGCGGATTAAATTAATGTAATTGTTGGTAAATGCCAGCTCTTCCTCCAGACTCCAAACCAAGGTCCAATCATTAAAAATCGGGCGCAGCAGATTACTGAGGATGACCAGCATATCGGAAACCTTGTCTGC
>CAYRWC010000275.1:0-4200 GCA_964427795.1 uncultured Oscillospiraceae bacterium
GTGAAAATGTGGTTCGATAAATTAGCTTACAAAATAAGGCGTTTGGCCATTCCCAGCCTGATGAAATATATCGTGATCAGCATGGGCGCCGTATTCATTCTTGATTTCATTTTCAACGGCCTTCTCAGCACTTTACTGATGTTCGACAAAGCTGCGCTTATGCGCGGTCAGGTCTGGCGGCTTATCTCGTTTATTTTTATCCCGATCGACAGCAGTCCTATTTTTATTATTTTCACGCTCTATTTTTATTGGCTGATCGGCGAATCTCTGGAACGGGAATGGGGTACGGCCAAATTCAATTTGTTTTATTTGACGGGGATCGCCGGCACGATCATCGCTGGTCTGATCACCGGATTTGCGACCAATTATTATTTGAATTTGTCTTTGTTTTTTGCTTTTGCCATCTTGTATCCGAATGTCGAGCTTCGCCTGTTTTTTGTTTTGCCGGTTAAGGTTAAGTGGCTGGCCTATCTCGACGCGGCCTTTTTCGCCTACCTGTTGATTATATCGGGCTGGCCGCAGCGGATCGCCTTGCTGGTGTCACTGGCCAATATCGCGCTTTTCTTTTGGAAAGACGCCTGTAATCAGATCAACAACAAAAGAAGAAGGCGTCAATGGCGCGATCAATTCCGCTGATCAGTATCAGATAAAGACGAAGCAATCAAGTATCCGGCCACTTTATTAAAGCCGCTGTATATTATTGCCTCATATTATCCATCTTTATCTAATCCAATTGATAAAAACAGCGCTAATATATTGACTTAGGTGTATATAGTGAATATACTTGAGAGAGTTTTTTATTACTGTTTATCATTATCATTTTAATAAGCTGCATTTACTTATAATAATTATAAAGGGGTGTATGTTTATGTATTCGAAACTGAGTGTTGGCGCCGGACGCGCCAAAATTACTCCACCGCTCGGAACTATTTTATTCGGTTACGCTCCCGGCAGGCCCGCAGAATCTGTGGGCGATGATCTTTATGTCACGGCAGTCGCTATCGAATCCGGAGATACGCAGGCGCTACTGCTTACCGCCGACCTCTGTGTCATCGCGCCGCAGATCTTCGCCGATATTCGCGATCGGATCAGCCACGCGACCGGCATTCCTTCAGATAACATCATCTATTCCACAACCCATACTCACTCCGGGCCGAATACGTCCACGCATAACGGCTGGGGTGATCCGGATATGCCTTATGTAAATAATATCCTTATCCCGGGTTCGCTTGCGGCTGCCAAAGACGCCGTTGCTAACCGGCGGCAGGCGCTGATGGGCATCGGTACGACGCAAAGCGATGTCGCGGCTAACCGGCGGCAGGCTTTGCTGGACGGCAGAATCGTACTGGGACAAAATCCCTGGGGACTGCGCGACACAATTATGACTGTCCTGTCATTCAAAGACGCCGAAAAAGGTCAGCCGATCATCAATCTGATCCATTATTGCGCTCATGCGACAGCCTCCGGCTGCAATCCTGAAATCACCCGCGACTGGCCCGGCCCGATGACCGATATGCTGGAGCGCGAATCGGGCGCCATGACGGCGTTTTTCAACGGTTCCATCGGAGAGACCGGTCCGAATCTACCCAACGGGCAGACTACCGGAAATTATAAAATGGCTCTCGAATTGGGCGACAAGGCCGGCATCGACGCGGTACGGGCCTGGCGTTCCATTAAGGAATGGCGTGATGCTCCGGTAAGCAATATCGTCGGCGATATTAAAATCCCTTATGAACCGCTTGTCGCCAAAGACATAGCGCTGGCTGAACTTGCCAAGCTGGGCTCGGAAGAACAGCTGCGCTCGCAAAAACGGTTTTCAGAAATCAATGAGCTGATCCGCTGGCAGAATATCGTTCAGGAATATGAGTCGGATCAACCAAGAAAAACGCATTATGTATTCCATCAGACGATCCTGGCCTTGGGTCCCGTAGCGTTTATTCCGTTTCAATTCGAAATGTTTATCGATATGACGCTGCGGATCCGCCATTTCAGCAAATTCGCCTATTCGCTTTGCCTGAGCAACGCCAACGGCTCCATGGCTTATCTGCCTTCGCAGGATCAGATATGCCGCGGCGGTTATGAAGTATGGTATTTCCGTTACGGACATACCTATAAGCTGGTCGACGACGCCGATAATTATATGGTCAGCGAAAATATGCGTCTGCTTGACAACTTGTTTGAGGCAAGTCAGGAGCATCATTGAAATCAAATAATATCCTGCGATTTACTTATCCGATCATAACCGAAAACATCCTGGCTATTTTTGTCGGTCTGGCCGCGTCGCTGCTGATTGGTAAAATCAGCGGCAGCGCGCTGGCGGCGGCCGGCATATCCAATACGGTGATAGCCTTTATTACATCTGCTTTCGCGATGCTGACCAGCGGCTCGTCCGTGTTGACCGCCCGAGCGATCGGCGCGAACGACCGTCAGGATGCTTCGGCGATCATCGAACAGTCGATTTTATTGACAGCCTGCAGCAGCCTGCTTATCACGATCATCTTTGCGCTTGGGGCTCCCTCATTTATCCGTTTTCTGATGCCGGCGGCGGAAAAAGCTCTTTTTGATGAAACCGTGAGCTTTTTCCGTATTCTCGTTCTGTCTTTCCCTTTGCTGATGATTTATGCCGTACTGGCCAATATCATGCGCGCGTCGGGCAATTCCACCATTCCCATGCTGACCGCAGTGGCTATCAATGTCATTCAATTGGTTTTCGCTTATCTGTTTATTATTGTTTTCCGGATGGGATTGATTGGCGCCGGGTTTTCCTATATCATCGGCCGTTGTTTTGGGATGCTGATCATTTTAACGGCCGTCCTGCGCAGCCATACTCATTACCGAATCAAGATCCGCAATCTATTCAAACCTGACCGCGTTATTTTTTCAAGGATTTTCCGGCTTGGCTTTCCGACGACAGCCGAGCAGCTTTTTGTGCAGGGCGGCTATCTTGTCGCCAACGCCATGGCGGTTGGTCTGGGTACCCGTCTTGCCACCGTCTATCAGGTTTCCAATACCGTTTATACCTTCTTCTCGCTGCCGCAAGGCATTTGCTCGATTGTCTCCATGGTTGCCGTCGGGCAGATGATCGGCGCCAAAGAATATCAGAAGACCAAAACAACGATAAGAGCTATCTGGCGTACAGGATTGGCCACTTCTGTCGCGATCTGCCTTCCACTGTCGCTTATCGGCAAATCGATCACCGCGTTTTATTCTTCGGATGCCT
Organism: uncultured Oscillospiraceae bacterium; assembly: GCA_964427795.1. GTDB lineage: Bacteria > Bacillota > Clostridia > Saccharofermentanales > UBA5734 > JAYFQE01. The sequence goes on from CAYRWC010000275.1 coordinate 3,221, forward strand.
CCATCATTGCCGAAAGCGCCAGTTTACTTTGGGTGTTGTTTATTCTATGCATCCCGGCCCTATCTATCAATGTCATCGATCCGGTTCTCCGCTCCGGTGGAGATACAAAATTTGTCTTGTTTACATCCGTTATCGGTGTCTGGCTTATCCGAATTCCGTTAACCTATCTTTTCTGCTATTATTTCAATCTGGGCGTATGGGGAATCTTTTGGGCCAATATCATCAGCTTATTTATCCGCGCCACAATGGGGATGACCCATTATATTAAAGGAAAATGGCTGCACGCTCAGATATGAGTCCGATCAATCCGGATATGTCTCTTGTCACTTGTTTCAATTAAAACTATAATCACACCGTAGTGGATCGGAGCGTTTTGGACCATTTTCATGATCCTGGTTATGCTCTACATATTAAGCGAGGCAGAATAACGATGATCGATTTTCATATGCATATCTTTCCGGATCAATTAGCCGGCCGGGCTTTATCGACAATATCCCGCAACAGCGGCGGCCTCGAGCCGTGTTTTGACGGCACGCAAACCGGCTTGCAGGCACTGATGGCCGTTAACGGCGTCGACAGCGGCGTTGTTCTGATGATCGCCACGAAACCGGAACAGGAAATGTCTGTCAACCGCTTTGCCATCGAACACAATCACGGTAATCTTATGTTTTTCGGATCTATTCATCCGCACTCAAAAAACATCCGCAGGCAGCTGCAAATGCTGAAAGATGCCGGGATACGCGGAATCAAGCTGCATCCGGAGTACCAGCAGTTTTCGGTTGACGATCCGGAGGTGCTGTCCATCTACTCCATGATTGCCGAAATGGGGTTTATTACAGTATTCCATGCGGGTCTGGATATCGGATTTGATGTTCCCGGACGCTGCCGGCCGGCCGCTTTAGCCAGAATTCTGCCCTATTTTCAGGGAGCGCCGGTTGTAGCCGCTCATTTCGGCAGCTATATGTTGTGGGAAGAAGTGG
>CAYRWC010000276.1:0-4198 GCA_964427795.1 uncultured Oscillospiraceae bacterium
CTGATCTCATATTTACCCTTTGGCGTTAAGGAAAAGTATGAATAAAATGATACGACACCATACACTTCGGCAACAGAAACGCCCATGCCCAAAGCAACTTCGCGCTGAACATCCAAAGGCAGATAGCCGTAAATATTCTGCGCTTCCTGCAAGACCTGCATCAAAGACTTCCGGCCGTTGGCCTTATATTGGTCAATGACCTGTCTTAGTTTCTTAATTTTCTCGTCATGAGTCAAGGTATTTATAGCTCCCATGATTTGACTCACCTCCCAAGAGTATACAATATCATTATTCAAGCCTTTCAGCAATTCTTTTCACTAAATTTTTCTCAGGAAAACCAGCTTTTCTTTACCTTCTTAACAGTCAGGAGCTATAATGGAAAAAAATCCGGACCGCGTTTTCCGGCTAAACAGAAAAGTTTCTGCAAAACAGCCGCGAAAGATATAAATAAGCAGGAGAAATTATGGAAATTCAATACCAGGCCACACCGGCCGATCATGGTCAGCGTGCTGTCGATATTCTGGTCAGGCGGACCGGCATGTCGCGCCTCCTCTGTAAAAAAATCCGCTTGTATGGCCGTCTGCTCTGCAACGGCCGGCCTCACCGCATGATCGATCCGGTATCTGCCGGCGATTTCCTTACGGCCAGCTATACGCCCGGCAATCATACATCGGATAGGCTCAAGACGGTCCCGGGAGTCGAGATCCGCTATCTGGACGACTGGCTGCTGGCGGCCGCAAAACCGGCCGGCATGGTAACCCATCCAACCTATTTGCATGAAAAAGGTTCGCTCACCGATTTGCTTGCCGATTATCCTCTGCATCCGGTATGCCGGCTGGACCGCGATACCTCGGGGTTGGTTATCATAGCCCGCAACGGCCATGCTCATCATGTGATCAGCAGCCATCCCATGCATAAACGTTATCTTGCTTTGCTGCACGGCCGTTTGCCGGCGCCGGCCGGTTTGATCCGGGCGTCGGTCAGGCGGTCGCCGACCAGCATCATGCTGCGGGAAATTCATCCGGACGGAGCGGAAGCCCGGACGATATGGCAGGAACTGCGTTATTATCCGGCCAGCGACATTTCACTGGTCCGCTATGAATTACTGACCGGCAGGACCCATCAACTGCGCCTGCACAGCCAGGCCTGCGGCTGTCCGATTGTTGGGGACACCCTGTACGGCGGATCGGATCGCGAAGCCGACGTCTGGGATCGGATGATCGGACGCCAGGCGCTGCATTCGGCCAGTCTGCAATTCACCCATCCCCTGACCGGCCGGCCGATTCTGGTTACAGCCCCCCTGCCCGATGATTTCCGGTCTTTACTGGCGGCGATCCGAAAAGCGGAGCATTAAACTGATTCTTGAATAATTCTTACCGGATGCATTTATTCTATCTGTCCGGCCTGTTTCAATTGCTCGGCTTGGTTTAACAGCTGATCGGCCAGCTGCCGGGCCGCGGCATCACCGACGCCGCCGGACAACAACCGGGCCAGTTCGCTTTCCCGCTGCTCATGATTCAGCGCATGCAGCACGGTTCTGGTGCGGCCATCGTCGCTGTTTTTTTCAATCAGCCAGTGCTCGTCGGCCATAGCGGCGATCTGTGCCATATGCGTGATGCAAAAGACCTGATGGCCTTGCGATATCTGCAGCAGTTTCTCGCCGACTTTTCCGGCTGTCCGGCCGCTGATGCCGGTATCGATTTCATCAAAAATCAAAACGGGAATCCGGTCCGCACGGGCCAAAATTGTTTTGATCGCCAGCATAATCCGCGACGCTTCGCCGCCGGAAGCGATACGGGCCAGCGGACGCAAGGGTTCACCCGGATTGGCCGATAAAAGGAATTCCACCTGATCCAAGCCCGACCGGGCAAAATGTTCGGGATCTTCCGGCAATGCGGCAAAATGGACGCTGAAACATACACCTTTCATGCCCAAATCGGCCAGCTCGGTGCTGATCATCGTTTCCATACGGCCGGCAGACCGACGCCGCTCATCACTGAGTCGGGCAGCCAGGCGGATCAGCTGGCCGCGTATCTTTTCCTTTTGGGCGGTCAGCTGATCGTAGCGCGCCTCTCCATCGCTGAGCAGCCGGCGTTTGGCATCGGCTTTTTTTTGAAATTCCAGCACTGTCTCGATTGATCCGCCGTATTTTTTTTTCAGCCGGTAAAGAATATCCAAACGATCATCCAGACGTTCCAACTCGCCGGGGTCAGCTTCGCCGGTTTCCAGAAAATTGCGGATCTCGGCGGCGGTCTCCTGGATCCTGTCAAGCGATGCCGTTATATTGTCGCCGCATGAATCCAGCGCCTGCGTATGGCGGGCGACAAGCTCCAGCTTGGCCGCCACCTGGCCCAGCTCCGCCATAATGCTTCTGGAATCGTCGCCGTCCAGAAGCTCATAAGCTTCGGACAGCGCGGTCTTGATTTTCTCGCTGTTGGCGACGATTTTTCGTCTCTGGTTCAGCCGGTCGTCTTCCCCGGGCTGCGGCGCCGCCGCTTCGATTTCCTGAACCTGATAGGCCAGCAAATCCAGCTGTCTGGCTCTTTCGGCCGGATCGGCGCCCAGAGCGGCCATTTCATGCAGGCACTCCTGATAGAGCCGCAATTGGGTCAGATATGCTTTTTGAGCCAAAGCCACCGGCTCGCCGGCGAACCGGTCGAGAAGCGGCAAATGGCTGTCTACCTGAAAGATGACCTGCTGGTCATGCTGGCCGTGGATATCGATCAGATACTGGGATAAGTCCCGCAGGAGGCTCAACGGCGCCAGACGGCCGTTTATCCGGCAGGCCGACTTGCCGGAAGCCGACAATTCGCGGGACAAAATCAATTCTATGGTTTCGGATCCGCCGCCGGCAGAATATTCGGCGAAATCCGGGTCATCTTTTTCTCGGCGGCGATCTCCGGATTCGTCCAGACCCAATTGCTCTAGCAATTCAGCCGGCAGCAAAGAACGATTGATATTGAAAACAGCCTCGACGGTTGCCTGCGTTTCTCCATGGCGGATCATGTCGCGCGATAAACGGCCGCCGGACAAAGCGCCAATGGCATCAATCAAAATGGATTTTCCGGCGCCGGTTTCACCGGTCAGTATAAGCAAGCCCCGGCCGGGTTCCAAGGTCATCTGCTCGATTAAAGCAAAATCCTTGATTTCAATTCTGGTCAGCATGCTTTACTCCTTAAAGCCGCCGTCAGCTTTTGCCGTTGCTTTGCAAAGCGATTTGGTTTAAAAGGCGGCTAAGATAATCGGCTTGTTCAACGGATCGTGTTGCGATAAAAACGGTATCGTCGCCGGCGATGCTACCGACAATTTCCGACAGCCGCATGGAATCCAGCGCCGAAGCGCCGGCCTGAGCCATGCCGGGCAGCGTCTTGATCACAACCAGATTCATGGCGGCATCGACATGAATCACCGCTTCGGCAAATACTTTCATCAGCCGGCCGGAAGCGACCTCGCCGCTGCGTTCCATGGGAACATACTTCTGGAACCCGCTGCCGGTGGTCACCTTAATGATGCCCAGTTCTTTGATATCCCGGGATATGGTCGCCTGGGTCACCTCCATGCCGGTCATGTTCAAACCGGCTACCAGATCCTCTTGCGTGCCGATTTCTTTTTCGCGGATGACCTGCAGCAACCGGGCTTGCCGTTCACTCTTTGATGGTTTCATAGCGTCTTCCCCCTGGCATGGATTTTTTGCGGCAAGGTAGCATAAAAATGATCATGGCCCAGACGAATGAGTTTAAGTGTCCTTTCAGATTTTGTAATCACGACCGACCAGCCGCTGTAGATATCGATCTCCTGGCGGCCGTCGATAGCCAGCAAAGCCTGGTAGGGGTAATCGCAGAGGCGGACAACAACCCGGCTGCTGTCTGTCGCGATATAGCTGCGATTGTGCAGGGTATGCGGACAAATCGGCGTAATCAGGAGAAGCTGCAGCTCCGGATGGATGATCGGTCCGCCGGCCGATAATGAATAAGCCGTGGAACCGGTCGGTGTGGAAATAATCACGCCGTCGCCGGGTACGCGGTCGACCCGTTCCTGGTTGATCATCAGATCCAGCGTCAGAATGCGGGACTTGCCGCCGCGTGAAATGACGGCATCATTCAAAGCAAATCCGGATTCGATCAAATTTTGATCCGTATCATAACAGGCTACTTCCAGCATCATCCGCTGCTCCAGATTAAATGAGCCGCCGATGAGC
>CAYRWC010000277.1:0-4188 GCA_964427795.1 uncultured Oscillospiraceae bacterium
CATGAACATGAACATGAACATCATCGTCGCTGTGGACCAACATTGGGGTATTGGTTATCAGGGCTGCCTTCTGGCACGCCTGAGTGAGGACATGAAGCGTTTCAAGGCGTTAACGATCGGCCGGACGGTTATTTTAGGCCGGAAGACGCTGGAGACATTCCCCGGCGGACAGCCTTTGCCGGGCCGGACCAATATCATCATGACTCATCAGCCGGCTTTTCAGGCCGGCGATGCCCGAATTTGCCATTCTTTGGATGAGCTTGCCGATTGCCTGGCCGGCTTGGAGGACCAACCTGTATATGTCATAGGCGGCGACAGTCTGTATCGCCAGCTTTTGCCTTTTTGCAAGCGGGCTTATGTAACCCGGATTGAGCGGGAATTTCCGGCAGATGCTTTTTTCCCGGATCTTGATCGGCTTGATGGCTGGCAATTGCTGGAAAAAGGGCCGCCCTTAACCGGCGTATCAAAAATGGGCGATCCTGATGAACCGCTGACATTCCGGTTTGATTTATATGGTCAGGACAGCCCGGCTGATTTGAAGACCTGGCTCCGGCGGGGGTGTGGGCATCATGAAGATTAAATCGGCGCGGCGGATTTTAACGTTGACCGGGTGTCTTTGTATTATTAGTTTCTTAATCCTTTCGGCGTGCCAATTAAATTGGCAGAACGAATATCCGATTTTGGAAACTCAATCCGAACCTTCAGACGGCGGTAATGAGCCGCAAAAGACGACAGAAGACGGGAACAGCGGAGAAGATGTGTCCTTGACTCTGGCCGTACCCTTTGGCCAGGATGCTGCCGAAGCTTTAAGATTGTTATTTTTAGCCCGCCAATCCGGTTTGCTAACCCAAGAAAGCGGCCAGTATATCGGACAACAGCTTCAAATTGAAGATTTGCAGCAATTTGACGGACCTTTGCATTTTCAATTGACAGCTGTTTCAGCCGATACGGGCGCATCAACCGAGCAAGTATCAGTCTGGCGCGCAGCCGGCAGTCTGCCCGACCTGATCTATACCGAGACTGCCGCGGCGACGATCGGGCTGGACAACCTGCTTGATCTGAACGACCTCCTGTATGACCAACCTTTATTATCGGCGGCGCACCTATACCCGGCTGCTCTGGACAGCGTCAGGAGGGGCCAGATTCTTTACGGCGTGCCTTATCTGGCATCGGTGCCTTTAGTCTATTATAACGCGGCGCTTTTAGCGCAATATCAAATACCGAATCCTGCGGTTAACTGGACCTGGTCGGACTGGCTGTCGACGATGCAGGCGATGCAGCAGGCTGTCGGCAATGCCGGCCGGGGAGCGACGCCGGCTGATCTCGCCGCAGTTGCCGATCAGCCGGAGATGCAAGCGTCCCGATTGCAGCAGGCGATTTTTATGATGGAAAGCCCGGTTGATTTTTTGCCGTTTTTATCGGCTTCACTATCGGCAGATGCCGGCTGGAGCATGTGGAACGGTTATGATTTTTCCTTGGCTGATCCTTCATTCCATACGGCGATCGACTGGCTGCGGCAGCAGACTGCGGCCGGTTATAGCCGCCTGCACTTAACGGCGGAACAACAGCAGATTGCTTTTCCCGATAATAATGGCCGGCTGCAGAACCGGATTGTATTCTGGACAGGTTACTCGACCGATTTGGCCTACTGGCATCAGCAAACCGGATTGTCTGTTTCTGAAAGCCTGATCCCTGTCGGCCCTCTGCAGGCATCGGCGGATCAACAAACAGCAGCCGGTTCGGAATCTATTCTGAATAAAAGGACGCCGATCCAGGTACGCAGTTTAGTCGTCAGCAAAGCAACCCGCTATCCGCAATTAGCCGCCCAGATAGCCGCCTTTATCGCTTTGGATATTGATTCTTTGCTGCTGCAGAGCCGCTTTCAGCTTTATGAGGGCCTGTTTCCCCTCGTGCAGGAACCGGCGGCTTGGACAGCGATGGTTGAAAGGCAGCCATATGGCCATGTTCTGACGGCTGTTCAGGATTATTTACCCTATGCCTACTGCAGCGGACAGCAGGTTGTATCGGCCTGGCAGACGGTTATGCAATCTGCTATTGTCAAACAAGGCGAAGTTTATTTAACGACAGCCGACGAGCAGACCTTGCCGCAAATGCTGCAGAATATAATTAGCGAAGCACAAGCGATCATGCAGGAGGATTGATTCATGGCTGAACCGACGGATTGCCGCATCATTTTTGAACCGGTCCGGCTGGCCGATGCCGCGCTGATGCGGCAGGATGGTGTTGTTTTGCCCGAAGGGTCATCGGTTAAAGCCATTCGGCAGGCGATCCGCCAATTGACGGCTTTGTGCGGACCGATGCTTTGGCGGGCCGATCAATATACCGGCAGCAAGAAAGAATTGTTGGGCGTTATCGGGATGCAAATGCTGGATCCTTCAGCCAGAAGGGTTTTGGTCCGCTTATATCCGATCGTATTAACGGATCAATTATTATCTGCTATATCCAAACAAGCTTTCCGGATCTTAAAGCTCTATCGTTTAGAATTGGAAATCGGGGCACGGGAGCAAGCCTGGCTGCCTGCTCTTCTGGCTGCAGGCTGGCATGAGGAAGGGTTGATGCGTTCCTGCCGCTGGAATTCTGAATGTAAAAGACATGAGGATGTCAGGATGTATGCCTTGCTAAAACCGCAGCAACAAGGCTTTGGCAGCGCGTTTATCCCTTTCAGCAAAGCCGTTGTTGCCGTAACGGGCGATCAAGATGGTTTGTGGACCTTGCATTTTATACGGTACGGCCGGACGGTAGACCCGACAGACTTGCAGGAAGATGCCGAATGGCTGGGCATACTTGATCAGAACGGCTGTCTGGTCAGCCGGGAAGCGTGGTCGCGGCTGTTTCCCGATCAGCCCGTTCTCGTTACAGAACAAGCTCCGCCATGCGTTTTAGCTGCTGCCGGTCAGGTGGCGGATTATTTTGCCGGACGCCGGACCACGTTTGACGTACCGGTCCATCTGGAGCAAGGCAGTCCGTTCCAGCAGCAGGTTTGGCGTGCTATAGGACAAATTCCTTTTGGCGAGACCTGGACCTATGAAGCGTTAGCTGCCGTTATATGCGGTCGGGAGCCGGCAGTGGCCCGCCGTATGGCGCGGGCCGTCGGATCTGCCTGCGGCGCCAATCCGCTGCCTTTGATCCTGCCCTGCCATCGGGTTATCGGTAAAAACGGGCATCTGATCGGTTTCAGCGGCGGCCTGGATTTAAAAGAATTTTTGCTGGCTCATGAAATTATGGGCTTGGATTGATCCGACGTTTTTCGTTATACCATGAAATCATGGCAGGAGGGAAATATGGCTGTAAAAGATTCTTTATCTCAACCTCGTCTTTCATTAACACCGTCAACTTTACTGGCACCTGTGCCGGTTGTTTTGGTCTCGTGCCATGGATTGCCCGGAAGCGATCGTGATAAAGCCAATTTAATAACGCTGGCTTGGGTGGGCACCGTGTGCTCCGAGCCGCCGATGATTTCCATATCCATTCGCAAATCACGCTTTTCATACCAACTTATCAAGGAAACAGGCGAATTTGTGGTTAATCTGGTCAACGAGCCGCTTTTGCACGCGACAGATTTTTGCGGCGTCAAGTCCGGCTTTGATATGGATAAATTCAGCGCCTGCGGTCTGACGGCTGTTCCAATGGCCGGCATGGACTATGCGCCGGCCGTAGCGGAAAGTCCGTTGGCGCTGGGCTGCAAGGTCCGGCAAATATTGGAATTGGGTTCCCATGACTGTTTTATCGCTGAAATCGTCAGCGTGGAAGCGGCCGCTGGAATGATGGACCAGGGAAACAGGCTGCGTCTGGATCAAGCCGGTTTAATCGCTTATGTACATGGCGACTACCGGCTTCTCGCCGGAAAAGCCGGCTTTTTCGGATATTCTGTGGCTGCTCCGGACGTGCTGGCGAGGCGTCTGCCGCCGACTGCGGCAAAAACAAAACCCGGCAAAACTGTAAAAGCCGCGAAAACAGCGACGAACGGCAAAGACGGAAAAAAAGCCCGAAAGGCTAAAAAGTAACCTTTCGGGCGTATTGGGATGTATGAAGATATTTGAGGCTTCAGGACTCTTATTTCGTAGCCAGAACCTTTTTCAAACGGACAAAACGCGGCAGCCCTTCATCGATGGCGATCTTTGATTCACCTTGAATCAAGGGCAGGGCATAGGAGATGAACTGTTCGTT
>CAYRWC010000278.1:0-4182 GCA_964427795.1 uncultured Oscillospiraceae bacterium
GATTATCCGGGCAATATCGTCGATCAGGAATATCTGCCTGACGCGATACGCGGCACAGTTTATTATGAACCGTATAGCAACGGTTACGAAGCCAGAATTAAAGACTGGCTCGACAAGAGGAGGAAGAAATCATGACCCGCAAAGCTTATACCATCGGCTACGGCCAGGGCACCCGGTCTTTCTGGCTGGATGACGATCGCCTGCTGCTGGAAATGAAAGCCGCGGAGCCGGACAGTGAACCGGATCAGACTGAAGAAGTGATATCGGCCATCAGAAACCCGATCGGCAAACCGCCCTTGAATGAGTGGCTTCTGCCGGGCGACCGGATCAGCATTATCACCAGCGATATAACCAGGCCCTGTCCGTCGGCCATTATACTGCCGCCCCTGATCGACGAACTGGAAGCCGCCGGCATCCGAGCGGAAGACATAACCATCGTCTTTGCCCTGGGCAGCCATCGCCGGCATACCGAAGAGGAAAAACGGCGTCTGGTCGGCGATAAAGTATACAACCGGGTCCACACCGTAGACAGCGATCCCGACGATACGATCTACCTCGGCACGACATCATTCGGAACGCCGGTCAACATCACCGAATCTGTCGCTCAAGCCGATCGCCGCATATGCGTCGGCAATATCGAGTACCATTACTTTGCCGGCTACAGCGGCGGCGCCAAGGCCTTAATGCCTGGCGTATCCAACCGCGAATCCATCCAGGCCAACCACAGCCGGATGATCGAGCCGACATCGCGGGCCGGAGCCATCGAAGGCAACCATTTGCGGATGGATCTGGAAGAGGCCGCCGATCTATGCGGCTGCGATTTTATCGTGAACGTTATTCTCAATGAAGAAAAGCGTATCGTCAAAGCCGTAGCCGGCGATCATCGCCTGGCCCACCGGGTCGGCTGCGCGTTCCTGGACAGCTTGTACAAGATACCGATCGACCGCCAAGCCGACTTGGTTATCGCCACGCCGGGAGGACTTCCTAAAGACATCAACCTCTATCAAACGCAGAAAGCGCTCGACAACGCCCAGCACGCCGTCCGTCCCGGCGGCATTATCGTTCTGGCCGGACAATGCGCCGAAGGCTATGGGGAAGCGGTCTTTGAAGAATGGCTGCTGGCGGCGGCAAAACCGATGGATCTGATCGAACGGGTGAAACGCGAATTCCGGTTGGGCGGCCATAAGGCCGTGGCCATCGCCATGGTTCTGGCCAAAGCCGATGTTTATTTTGTTTCCGACATGCCGGCCGACCAGGTCGCCCATACTTTTATGCGGCCCTACGACGATCTGAGCCGAGCCGTCGACGATGCTTTAACGAAGCTGGGCCCCGACGCCAAAGTCATCATCATGCCTCATGCCGGCTCGACTTTACCGGAGTATAAACCGGCTTTTCATCAGAATGAAGGATAGATGGCCACCGATCAAATGACCTAATTCATAGAGGAATAATAAGTATTTGTTTTCGAGGTAACCCAGGTTACTACGGTTCTGTTTTTGAAAGTTTAGAGTATCCATGTAATTCGCGCAAAGGGGATGACATCATGAATGAGGTCAAACGCATCTATCTTGATCATGCGGCAACAACGCCGGTCCGGCCGGAAGTGCTGGAAGTCATGCTGCCTGTGTTCAGCCAGACCTTTGGCAATCCATCTTCATTTTACAAAACCGGACGCGACGCCCGGCACGCTCTGGAAGATGCCCGCAACACAATCGCCGGCTGCATTCACGCCGATCCGGCGGAAATTTATTTTACATCCTGCGGCACCGAATCCGACAACTGGGCCATAAAAGGCGCGGCCAGAGCCCTGCAGAATAAAGGCCGGCACATCATCACCAGCAAAATCGAGCATCATGCCGTTCTCCACAGCTGTGAAGCGCTGGCTAGTCAAGGTTATGACATTACTTACCTGGATGTCGACGCCGGCGGCCTGGTCGATCCCGAAGCGGTGCGCGCCGCTATCCGGCCGGATACTATCCTGGTGTCGATCATGATGGCGAATAATGAAATCGGCACGCTGGAACCGATCGGGGAGATTGCCGGCATATGCCGGGAAAAGAAGGTTCTTTTCCATTCTGATGCCGTACAGGCGGCCGGCGCCGTTCCCATCGATGTACGGCAGCCCTGCGCCGATATGCTTTCTTTTTCCGGTCATAAACTGTACGCGCCGAAAGGCGTGGGAGCGCTTTATATCCGGCGCGGCGTCCGCCTGGCCAATTTCATGGACGGCGGCGCTCAGGAACGCAATCACCGCGGCGGTACGGAAAACGTGGCTTCGATCGTCGGTTTTGCGCGGGCTTTCGAGCTGGCCGCAGCCGAAATGGATGAGAACAGCCGCAGGCTGACCGGTTTGCGCGATCCTTTCATTCAAGCTGTTCTGGAACGGATACCTCATGCCCGGCTAAACGGTCATCCCACTAAACGTCTGCCTAACAATATTAATTTGTCTTTCGAATTTATCGAAGGAGAATCGATCCTGCTTTTATTGGATCATTATGGGTATGAATGCTCCAGCGGATCGGCCTGCACATCCGGATCCCTGGATCCGTCGCATGTGCTGCTGGCGATCGGGCTGCCCCATGAAATAGCCCACGGCTCTTTGCGCGTCACCCTCGGCAAGTCGACAACCAAAGAGGATCTGGATGCGTTGGTTGAAGATCTCGCGGTCATCGTTCAGCGTCTGCGCGATATGTCGCCGCTTTATGACGATTTTATGAAAAACAAACAGTCCCTGGCTGCCCATGGCGCCAGTTGCGAAAGGTGAGTCGGTAATATGGAATACAGTGAAAAAGTCATGGATCATTTCATGCATCCGCGCAATGTCGGCGAAATCGAAGACGCCGATGCCGTCGGCTTGGTCGGTAATCCCAAATGCGGCGATATCATGAAAGTATTTTTGAAAATTGAAAACGGCATCATTGTCGACGCCAAATTCAAAACTTTCGGCTGCGGTTCAGCTATTGCCACCAGCAGTATGGCGACCGAAATGATCAAAGGCAAATCGCTCGACGAAGCGCTTTCCCTGACCAATAAAGCGGTGGCGGAAGCGCTGGACGGTTTACCGCCGATAAAAATGCACTGTTCTCTGCTGGCCGAGCAGGCCGTTAAAGCCGCTCTGAAGGAATATTACGAAAAGAACGGTCTTATGAACGATCAAAACCGGCATTTGTTCGACAAGTTGGACGAAGACGCCCATGATGCCTGCTGAGATAACAAACGGCAGCAGCTTCATCCTTGACAGCCGCTGCGGGCCGGCCGCGGGGAAGAGCGTGCTGGTCGGCATGAGCGGCGGAGTGGACAGCTCCGTCGCTTCTTTGTTGCTGCGCCGGCAAGGCTGGCAGGTCAGGGGGCTGACCATGGTCACGCATGACGGCGGTTTTGCGGCAGCCGATGATGCCCGGGCCGTATGCGATTCACTGGATATCCCGCTGCTTGTCGTCGACGTGCGCGAAGCTTTTCGACGGTTTGTGGTCGATGATTTTATCGCCGCCTATTTGCAGGGTCTGACGCCTAATCCCTGCATCCGCTGCAATCCGGCCGTCAAGTTCGCGCTTCTCATGCGCGAAGCGGATCGTTTAGGCTGTTCGGCCATCGCCACCGGCCATTACGCCGGTATCCGGCGCAATTCGGCCACCGGGCGGCAGGCGCTGCTCAAGACGCCGGCCGGCCGCAAAGATCAGACCTATTTTCTTCACCGACTGGACCAAAATCAATTAAGCCGGCTGATTTTCCCTCTGGAAGGACTGCAGAAACCGGCGGTACGGCAAATAGCAGCCGAATATGGCTTATCGGGGCTGAACGGCAGTCCATTGGCCGCCAAGCCGGACAGCCAGGACATTTGTTTCATTCCGGATGGCGACTACACCGAATTTATCCGTCGGGAATTAATGCTGCATGGTCCGGCCGACGCTTTAAAACTAACTGAGCCGGGCATAACCGTCGACATTAGCGGCAAAATCATCGGCAGCCACCGCGGCTTGATTCATTATACCGTCGGTCAGCGCAAGGGATTCCAAGTCCGGACAACGGAACGTCTGTTTGTCACCGGCATGGAAATAGCCAGCAATACGCTGATTGTCGGCCCTTATGAATTGATTTTGAAGAAACAGATCCGAGTCGGCGATATGGTTTATTCCGGAGCTGAGACCTTCCATTCCGGAGATCGGCTTTTCGCGCGGATCC
>CAYRWC010000279.1:0-4180 GCA_964427795.1 uncultured Oscillospiraceae bacterium
GCGGACAAAGAAATCCACAGCTTCACTTATGCCGTCCTGCCGCATGCCGGAGACTGGCGCGACGCCGGCGCCGTCCGCCATGCCTACGAGCTCAATCAACCGGTCATGGCTCTTCCGGGCGGCGGCGGCAAGCTGCCTGCCCGCCAGATGTTCGCGGAGGTTTCGGCAGAAAACGTCGTGCTCGAAGTAGTTAAACAAGCGGAAGACGGAGACGGCATAATACTGAGATTATACGACTCGTGGAACCGGAGCGGTATCTGCCGCGTCAAGCTTATAGGCGACATAACTTCGGCCGAAGAGTGCGATCTCCTGGAAAACAAGCTCGCCGCCGCGGATTTCCATGACAGCGAACTCGTGTTCAGTTACAAGCCGTTCGAAATCAAAACCTTCCGCGTGCGGTTCGGTTCCTGAGCCGGGCCGTACAGATGAGCCGCACGGACGAGATATCAATAAGAATTGCCGTAGCGATCAGTCGTAGACGCTCGCCGCCGGGAAGACAAGCCCCTCGAGATAATCCGACCGAACTTGCCGGTCGATGTCAAAACTGCTTTGCAGGACAATTTGGCTTTCTTTGAACCGGTAAATGCTGATCAGGTGATTGACGGCGTCGACGGTCCAATATTCCTGTACGCCTGATCGCAGATAGAGACTCATCTTGCGAATCAGGTCGTGGCTGCGGCTGGAAGGCGACATCACTTCGACGGTTATGCTTGGCGCGCCGACGTAACAGCCCTTCTCATTGAAGAGACTCTGGTCGCAGACGACCAGGAGATCGGGCTGGACAATATTGCGGTCGGTCAGGCGGCAGCCGAGATGCACATCCAGCGGCGATAAATAGACTCGGCAGGATTTCCCCCGGAGAAAAGTATGAAAGATAATAAACAGATTGCCGATAATCCGCTGGTGTTCTTCATTCGGCGCGCTCATCAGCCAAACTTTGCCGTCGATGAATTCATAACGCTTATCCGCATGCTCATGCATCTTGATGAATGGATGATAGGCCATAGGTTTTCCGTCATATTCGTCCGACGTTTCATTGCCGCCGCCGTCGCCCGGCACACTATATTCGGCAGGCGCCTCGCTCAGCCGTAAACCTTCCTGCCAGCCGGTTTGCGGGGATAGCCGGGCGACCGGCTTGCCATTGCGCAGAATAATGACATCCTCCTGCTTCAGAAGGCTGAGATAGTAGCCGAAATTATTTTTCACATCAGTCGCGTTCACAAGCATCTGCGCATACCTCCGCTGTAACAGCCGATATAATAGCTATAATTTTAGCTATTATAATGGCTGTTGTCAAGAAGAACGGCTAATGCCGCAATCTCATCTTCAAGCGTCCATATTCAACAAAGCTTTCAGATCCTCGACCGATATTTGACGACTACCTTCACCGGCGGACTGATTGATAATCTGATCAAAGGCCACTTGCTTCTGTTCTTGCAGTTTTTCTATTTTTTCTTCAATGGTGCCTTGCGAAATCAACCGGTAAACCGTTACCACTTTATGCTGACCAAAGCGATGCGTACGGTCGGCTGCCTGGTTTTCAACCATGGGGTTCCACCAGGGATCAAACAAGATAACCGTATCCGCTGCTGTCAGATTGAGCCCGAAGCCGCCCGCTTTCAGGCTGATTAAGAAAACAGACATATTCTGATCTGTATTAAAGCGGCGGATGACCTGCTGCCGGTCTTGCGTTTGTCCATCCAGATAACAAAAGGTTATTTGCCGCTCCTGCAGCCGCTGGGCCAGGATAGCCAACATTTGGGTAAATTGGCTAAAAACAAGCACTCTGTGACCATTGGCCAGTAAATTGCGCAGCATTTCATCAAACAGTTCCAGTTTGCCGGATATGCCCTGTAAAGGCCGATAGGCTTCATGAAGCAGACCGGGATGATTACTGATCTGCCGCAAGCGCGTTAATCCGGCTAGTATGGCCATGCGTGAACAGGCCAGACCCTGCCGGTCAATGGTTTCATTGATGCTTTTACGAATTTGTGTCAGCGCCTGATGATACAAAGCCAGTTGGTTCTGGGTGAGGGGCGCATAAATCGTTTCCTCGATTTTCTCCGGCAATTCAGGCAGCACATCCTGCTTGGTGCGCCGCAACATGAACGGTTTGATCAGCGATAACAGCTTATCACGGTTTGCCTGATCATATTGAATGCGAAAGGCGTCTTTCGGTCCCAGATAACCAGGCAAAATAAAGTCAAAGACAGACCATAAATCCATGATGGTGTTTTCCATCGGAGTACCGGTCAAAGCGATACGCTGGCCGGCCTTGATTTTTTTAACATGGTGTGCCAGATGTGTTTCCGGGTTCTTGATCATCTGGGCTTCATCGAGAATGCAGCAATCGAATTCCAGCTGGCTGAATTGTGCGATATCCCGCTGTACCAGCGGATAAGACGTGATCATCAGGTCAAAATCATAAGCCTGGCGCAGCAGCCGCAAACGATGTTCCTGATTACCGTGAATAATGATCGTTTTCAATGCCGGCGCGAAACGTCTTGCTTCAATCTGCCAGTTAAAGAGCAGCGTTTTCGGGCAAATAATCAATGACGGCTTGGTTCGGCGTTTGGATATCAATGCTGCTAAAACTTGAATTGTTTTGCCCAGACCCATATCGTCAGCCAAAATACCGCCCAGATGAAAGTGCCCCAGAAATAAAAGCCATTGCACGCCATGCCGCTGATATGGCCGGAGAATCGAGCCGATTTGACTGGGTATCGCCTCGGCCCGGCCGGTCTGGCCTGAGGTTAATCCGGCACGGAATAATTCGAAGGAAGGATCGAAATTAACGCCTGTATGCGCGGAGTCTGCCGCCGTGCATGCACTGGATAAAGCCAGGTCGGCTAAAAAAGACGGTTCACATGCAAAATGGTCGCTGTCGGGCGCGATCATCTGCCGGCGAACCAGCAATTCCATAAAGTGGCTGAGCTGCTTCTTGTTTGCCGCCTCAACAAATTGCCCGTTGATCAGCAGCCATTTTTGTTGTCCGGCAAGATAATCCTGAAGCTGTTTAAAATCGATTGAAAGCTTATCGCAATGAAAATTGAGATCGAAGGCCAGGAGGTTGTTTGATGTTTGCCGCAGTTGAGTGAAATCAACGGATACTGTTTTACGTGCGGGGACGATTTTCTCGAATTCACTGTCATAAAGAATGTGCCAGGCTGGAGGCAAGGCCGGCAGGACCTGCTGAATCAGTAAAGGTAAGTCGTTACCAGCATCGAAGGACAGACCGTTGATGAAATCCGGCTGCCGGTGCTTCCACTGCCCGAAAAAGTCGATAACCGCCTGCTCCGTTGTACGATCGCGCATCAAGGCCATACGGTCGGTCACCTGACTGCTGATGATCCTGTCATCCGGATCAAGCGGATTCGTGCTCATGACTTTCTGACCGCCGGCATTGCGTTTGATCAGCCGGGGTATAACCAGGATGCGGTCGGCTTGTTTCTGGTAGCGGAAAAGAATGTGAACCTCTGTTTGTAATCTTTCGGCTGAATCCATGGGGGTTGATGCTTGCGCTGCCAACATAGGCTGAAGAATCTGGCCGTTGGTATTCTTTAAATACTGCAAAAGAACGGCGATAATATGCCGGCATGGTTTGATATGATCCTGCGGGCAGGTACAATGCCAGTCAAGGAGCTGCTCTAACGTCGTTGTCAGAGTCAGACGTCCGATGTGAGATTCTGCGGCATGAACTTCGCCTTCTATGGACCAATCGCCGGATAGCATGACGGAGGCGGCAAGCCTGCCGACCCGTCCGTTGCGATAATAAGCCTTGCCGCGAATCCACTCGGAAGGCTTTGCCTGCTGCATCAGCTGATTAACCGGAATCGGTTCCGGGCGAGTATCCATGCCTTTTCATTCCCTGCGTCAAAAATCGGAACCAGACCGGGTCCGGACAGGTTCCGATCCGGTGCGGACCGTAATTCAGGATAATTTTACCACAACATCGTTCGTTGTGGCTAAAGGCGATAGAAACAGGTTTAAAGGTATGATATATTGATAAAGTGAATCAAATTTTGTAAATGAGGCAATCGACATGAATGAAAACATGAAAAACAACGAAATCTTGAATACCATGAATACAGCCGTCAACGGGTTATCGGCAAGTTGGCATATTTTAAAACAAACCAGCGAAACCTGGAATATAAAGAATGCCCAGCAGCATTTGGAGAAA
>CAYRWC010000280.1:0-4138 GCA_964427795.1 uncultured Oscillospiraceae bacterium
TAGTTGCGTCGGTTTCGGCCGGATCGGCATATGATCGTCGAACCAGAGGTTGGGCCGCCATGTGTATGACAATCTCCGGTTCAACCCGGCGCATGCTTTGAATCAATCGGTCTTTATCCCGGATATCGCCCCGGATAGAATCGACCAGCCGGTCAACGTGAGCCAACGCGTATAGTGACGGTTCGGTCGGCGGTTCCAGCGCGTACCCGGTCACCCGGGCGCCGAGGCTGTTCAACCAAAGAGACAGCCAGGAACCTTTGAAACCGGTTTCTCCGGTCAGAAAAACAGATCTGCCCGACCAGAATGACGGATCAATAGCCGCAAAAGACGACATGTTTACCACCTTTTCCAGGGCGCTTTCCCGGAATTCCATAATTCATCCAGCCGGTTTTTGTCCCGCATGGTATCCATCGGCATCCAGAAACCCCTGTGTTCATAAGCGCCCAGTTTTTGCTCGGAAGCCAGCTGTCTCAGCGGTTCCTGTTCGAATATCGTATTATCGTTTTCGATATAATCAAAGACATCCGGATTCATAACCATGAAACCGCCGTTGATCCAGGAACTGTCGCCGCGCGGTTTCTCGATAAAGCTGCGGACCGAATGATCGTCGCCGATATCCAGAGCGCCGAAACGTCCGTCCGGCTGAACAGCGGTCAGTGTCACGGTCTTTTGGCTCTGCCGATGTTGTTCCAGCAAAGCCGGTATGTCGATGTCGGCCACGCCGTCGCCGTAAGTCAAGAAAAACGGCTCGTCTCCGACATAGGAGCGGATGCGCTTGATGCGGCCGCCGGTCATGGTTTTCAGGCCGGTATCAACCAGCGTGACCCGCCAGGGTTCGGCAACATTACTATGGATCTCCATCTTATTCTCTCTGGAAAAATCGAAAGTAATGTCTGACATATGGAGATAGTAATCGGCAAAATAAGATTTGATGACAAAACCCTTATAACCGCAGCAGATGATGAAATCGTTATAGCCAAAAGATGAATATATTTTCATAATGTGCCAAAGAATCGGGTTTTCGCCGATTTCGACCATCGGTTTTGGTTTCAAATGTGATTCCTCGCTGATTCGGGTACCGAATCCGCCGGCCAGAATGACTGCCTTCATGTTTTCATCCCCTTGTGTTCAGTGATAAAACGGTCGATTAAATCGGCCATATAAGCTAATTTAGCGTGATCCATCCCCGGATAGACACCGATCCAGAAGGCTCTCGCCATCACTTCATCCGTGCGTTCCAGTGAACCGACGATCCGAAAGCCCCGCTTTTCAGCCTTGAGCTGATCAAAGCAAGGATGCTTGGTCAGATTGCCGGCAAAGAGCATACGCGTCTGCACATTGTTTGTTTCCAGCCATTGGACCAGCTCATCACGCGTAAAGCCCGCGGTTTCACGGACCGTCATCAAGAAGCCAAACCAGCTGGGAATAGCATTTTCTTCCGGTTCCGGCAAAAGTAATTCGCTTCTATGTCCGGCCAGCGCCGAATGCAGGAATGCCCAATTCTCTTGCCTGGCCTTGATGATCTGCGGCAGTTTTTTCAGCTGTTCGCAGCCGATGGCCGCTTGCATCTCGGTTATTTTCAAATTGTAACCAAAATGCGAATAGACATATTTATGATCATAACCGAGTGGAAGCTCGCCGTATTGCCGGTCAAAACGATGCCGGCAGGTATTGTCTTTGCCGGACGCGCACCAGCAGTCGCGCCCCCAGTCCCTTAAAGAAAGAGCGATGCGGTGCAGCTCGTCGTTATTCGTGTAAACCGCTCCGCCCTCGCCCATGGTTATATGATGTGGCGGATAGAAGCTGGATGTTCCGATGTCGCCGAAAGTCCCGGTATAGCGGATACGGCCGTCCAGATTGTACTGAGAGCCTAACGCGTCACAATTATCTTCGATCAGCCACAACTGATGCCGGGCGCAAAACTCTGTGACTGCTGCGATATTGAACGGATTCCCCAGAGTATGGGCGATCATGACGGCTTTTGTTCTATTGGAAAAGGCCTGTTCTAGCAGCTCCGGAACGATGTTGCAGGATGGCAGCCCGATATCGACAAAGACCGGAATCGCGCCGTATTGGACGATCGGAGCCACGGTTGTCGGGAAAGCGGCGGCGACGGTGATCACTTCGTCGCCGGGCTTGATCTGCCGGGCGCCCAGTCTGGGTGAAGTCAAAGTCATAAAAGCCAGCAGGTTGGCCGACGACCCGGAATTGACCGTCAGGCAATGCTTGATGCCCAAAAATCGGGCCAGCGACGTTTCAAACTGTGCGACATAACGGCCGTTGGTCAGCCAGAAATCCAGCGACGCGTCGACCAGGGCTCGCATTTCCGACGCGTCATAAAATCTGCCGCCGTAATTGACGCGATCCCCCGGTTGGAAAGCATGCGGTTCCCCGGTTTGCTCAAAATAATATTGTTCAACCATATTCAGAATTTGTTCACGTGTTACCATGATTATGCTCCGTTTCAGAGTCGTTTGATATAACATTATTCGGTGTAAAATTTACACGCTCCGCCTCGATAACCAAAGGCCGACGCTGTACCTGGGTCAGGATGATCAGGATATATTCGCCGAGAATGCCGATAAAAAAGAGCTGGACTGCCGAAAAAAAGAACAAGCCGATTAAAATCGGCGCCGTTCCCATAGGCATGTTCTGCCACATGACCAGCTTGAGGATCAAATAGACGACGGCCACTAAAAGGCTCAGGCCGGAGAGGGTAAAACCCACCATGGTCGCCAGGCGCAGCGGCAGCTTCGAATGGCTGGTGATGCCCAGCATGGCCATGTCGTATAAGGTGTAAAAGTTGTTCTTTGTAATGCCGCGGATCCGTTTCGGCTGGTCGAATTCGATGGTGGCATGTTTGAAGCCGATTTCACAGATCAAACCCCGGATATAAGGATAAGGATCATCCAGTTTGCGCATTTCCTCAATAATCCGCTGATCATACAAACCGAAGCCGGTGTAGTTGTCGATCAGTTCGACCTCTGAAATCGAGCGGACAAATTTATAATAGAGCGATCGGATGCCATAAAGAATCGGATTTTCTCTGGAGGTCTTTTTTACGGCGACAACAACCTTGTTCCCCTCTTCCCATTTCCGGATGAATTGAGGAATCATGTCCGGCGGTTCCTGGAAATCCGCGGCCATACTGATGACCGCGTCTCCCCGGCTTTGGAGCAGACCATAATAAGGCGAGCGGATATGGCCGAAATTACGGGCGTTGACAATAATCTTGATACGCGGATCGTCAGCGGCCATGCCCTTTAAAATATCAACGGTATGATCAGTCGAGCAATTGTCAATGAAGAGATGCTCCCAGCGGTATTCCGGCAGCTGTTCCGCCATGATCCGGGCTACGGTCTGGAATAAAGGTTTGACATTTTCCGCCTCATTATAACAAGGCGTCATGATGGTTATCAGTTTTTTACTCTCGGTGTCATTCATATGCAATTCTACTCCTCGCGGCACGGTTCGACCAGCAGGTTATCCGCCAGCTCATCTTCCGGCAGGAAAGGCCACAGCTCCTCCAACGGCGCTGAAACCATCCGTCCGTCAGGAAGCTTTTTTGCCGACGATTTAGGCGCGAAGGGCTGTTCGATGTCAACCATGACTTCGCAAAGAACCGGTTCGGCAAGGGCGAGCACTTCATTCAGCTTATTCTCCATATGTTCGTGCGTCTCGATTCTGCGGTACGCTAAACCATAAGCGCCGCAGAGCTTGCCGAGATCCGGAAACGATATGCCGCTTTTATCATCAACGCCGACCAGCGGCTGACCGAAATAGTTCGACTGGGTCTGGCGGATGGAATGATAGCCGTGATTGTTGACGACAAATATTTTGATGGGCAGCTGGTGATGAACGATCGTCTGCAATTCCTGGATGTTCATCTGAATGCTGCCGTCACCGCTGAGGCAGATGATCGGTTTCCGATGATTGCCGAGACAGCCGCCGATCGCCGCCGGCAGATCATATCCCATGGATGCCGCGCCCGAATTGATGATCACCCGCGTGCCTTTCTTGACAATGGCACAATGGCTGGTCACCACACAGCTGGTTCCGTTGCCGGTAATGATGACCTCGCCTGCCGGCAGCAAGCGGGTCAGCAAATCGGTGTAGCAGTATGGGTTGACCGGTTTCT
>CAYRWC010000281.1:0-4113 GCA_964427795.1 uncultured Oscillospiraceae bacterium
CAGATCGGCAGCTGCCAGGATGGGCGCCAACAACAATGCGCCGGTTTTCTGCCGATGCATCTGCTTCAATTCATCAGCCGACAAGCGGCGGCCTTCGGCGGCAAGATCCAAAGTCTGGCCGCCGATCATACCCTGCCCGCCGGCAGCTCGGCATATATCCCTGGCTGCCGCCAAAGTCCCCGGACGGGACGGGTCGGCTGCGTCCAGCAGGATCTCGCAGGCTCGGTTCAGCAGCAGATCGCCGGCTAAAACAGCCATGGCTTCCCCAAAAACTTTATGACAAGTCGGACGCCCGCGGCGAAGATCATCATTATCCATGCACGGCAAGTCATCATGAATCAGGGAATAGGTATGAATCATCTCCAAAGCGCAGGCAAAGGGCAGCGCCCGGGAGAGATCGACACCCAGCATATCGGAAACAGCCATCAGCAAAACCGGCCTCAGGCGTTTGCCGCCGGCCATCAGGCTATAGCGCGCCGCTTCATCGGCCAGTCCGCCTTCCGCCGCCGGACGTTCCGGCAGCATGCCGGGCAGCGCCCGTTCCACCTGATCCAGATAATCCTGATACCGTTCTTCATATGTCATGGTTAAAGGTCCTCGCCAAAAGGTTTTTCTTCGATCTGACCGTCTGACTTTTCAATCAATTGGGTAATTTCCTTTTCAATAGCCGACAATTTTGCCGCGCATAATTTCGACAAAGCCATGCCTTTTTGAAAAAGAATCATTGATTCATCTAAATTCGCTTCGCCGGATTCCAGACGGGCAACAGTCTGCTCCAAAGCGGCCAGCGCTTCTTCATAGCTCAATTCGCTCATTTCATCGCTGCTTTTCTTATCATTGATGACCGGATTATTCTCCGGATCGGGATTGGCATGATTATTCATGATTCCATCCTCCAGTCTTTGATTTTCTGCACTTCACACTGCAGAATGCCGTCGCTCAGCCGGACATCAACGATATCTCCGCGATTAACCAGCGCAGTCGACAGCAACGTCCTGCCGGTAGCGGCCGAGCTGACCACGCCATATCCTCTGGCCAGCACTTTTAAGGGGCTCAGGGCGTCCAGCTTGCCGGCAACGATGGAAAAAGACCTTTCGGCACGATTCAGCCGGACTTGCATGGACTGCCGCAGCGCCAGATCGAATCGGTCAAGATCCAGACGCCGCCGGTCCACCAGTTCTAAAGGCCGGCGCATGGCTTTGCTTTGCAGGCAATGCTGCAAGCGCAGGCGCTGCCGGTCCAGCTGCCGGCCCAGTGATCGGGTCAGCCGATTCTCCAGCTGGCGCAAGTTCAGTTCCTGCTCGCGGCGAACCGGAATCGCCAGCTCCGCAGCTGCCGAAGGCGTCGGCGCCCGCAGGTCCGCCGCAAAATCACAGATGGTGAAATCCGTTTCATGGCCGACCGCGGAAATGATCGGGATCTCCGACTCATAGACAGCACGGGCGACAATTTCTTCATTAAAAGCCCACAAATCCTCTAATGATCCGCCGCCCCGGCCGACAATCAGAACATCGACCGTCTTCAGCTGATTGAAGCGCCGGACAGCGGCCGCTATGGCAGCCGCGGCGCCTTCACCCTGAACGGCCACCGGTATCAGCTGCAAACGAAAATTCGGGAAGCGACGGGATAAAACCTGGATGATATCCCGAATGACAGCGCCCGCCGGCGACGTCACAACGCCGATGGCTTGCGGCAGCAGCGGAATCTTTTTCTTATGGTCCGGAGCAAACAAACCTTCGTCCGATAAACGTTTCTTCATTTGTTCATAAGCCAGATACAAATCGCCGATTCCTTCGGCAGTCATTTCGCTGACCATCAGTTGAAAACGGCCGTCCCGGTCATATAAGGACGCTCTGGCGGTTATGATAACTTTCAGGCCGTTTGCCGGTCGAAATTTCAGCCGGACGGCCTGCCCTTTAAACATGACGCAGCTTACCGCCGCCTCTTCATCTTTAAGCGTAAAATAAAGGTGCCCGGACGGATAAGCTTTAAATCCGGATATCTCGCCTTTTACCAAAACCGGA
Source organism: uncultured Oscillospiraceae bacterium (assembly GCA_964427795.1). GTDB lineage: Bacteria > Bacillota > Clostridia > Saccharofermentanales > UBA5734 > JAYFQE01. Next base: position 2,025 of record CAYRWC010000281.1, read on the forward strand.
TTCAGATTGTTGTCCCGTTCCAGCAAAGCGTTGACATAACGGTTCAGCTGAGCTACCGTGATCGGCTGGCTCATGAAGACTCACCCTTACAGAGACGACCCAGTACGGCATTAATATAAGCCCGCGATTCTTCGCTGCTGTATTTCTTGCAGAGCAGGACCGCTTCGGAAATGGCAACATTATTCGGCACTTCATCGACAAAAAATATTTCAAAAACAGCCATTCGTAATATTGTTAAATCAATTTTCGGTAAACGATCTTTGGTCCAGCGTTTCAGCAAAGGAGCAAACCGCAAATCCAGTTCCTCCATATGTTCCCGCACGCCGTTAACCAAACAGATCATATAATCCAATTCGTTTTCACCGACTTCGCGCTCTTTGATAAAAGACGCCGTCTGAGCCTCTTCATCACCTTTTTGTATTTCCAGCTGGTAAAGCAGCATAAATGCCTTTTCCCTAGCTTCACGTCGACTCATGATCGGCCCCCTTACCGGAACAACCCCGGCGGTAAAATTTTATCCAGTAAATTGCGGAACGCTTCCCGGTCGCTAAAATAACGGACGCCCAGGAAATAGCCCAGCAAAGTCATGCCAATTAAAAACAAAGTCTTGAGCAGCCCGAAGATGACCAGCGATAAAGCCAGACATAAGCCGATTACAGCGCCCACCGTACCCGGATTTCTGCCCTTTAAGCTGTCCAGAAGCTGCTGCCAGATAGCCTTCATCGCCGTTTACCGTTCAACGCGCGCCGAAACCGGCTCCACGCGGCTGACCCGGACTTGAACCTGGGCGACCGGTATGCCGGTATAGCGTTCGATGTCTTTTTTTATCCGATCCTGTACCTTAGCCATCATCGCCGGCACTTCAACATCGGAATATAAAACCGTGCTGAGCTGTATGATGATTTTATCGCCCTTGGACGGCGCGACCTTGGCTTTGGCGGTCTTGATGCCGCACTGGGCGGATTTGGCCGAATTCAGCGCGATGCTTTCGATGGCGTCGACTCCGATGTCGATGCTGCCGATATCGGTGCTGCGGATACGCGTGCGGCGCAGACGGCCGCTCATGATGCTGTAGACCATGGCCAGAACGCAGAATCCCAGAACAACCAGCCAGAAAATAATCGCTATTAAGCGATAGGATGTCTGGTCATTCATTAAAACAACCCAGGTAATGACATCGCTCAAGATTGTTTCGTTGATCAGCATCAAGAGAAAGACAAACGAAAAAACGGCTAAAAAAAACGAGAAAACAATAAAGGCAAAACGGACGAATGTATTCATTTCCGACCATCCTCCTTGGTGACGACACCTTTGACATGCACGTTGACAGCTTCAACAACCAATCCGGTGTATTTCTCGACATCAGATTTAACGCGCTCTTGGATGTTCCAGGCCACTTCCGGTATGATATTGCCAAAATAGACGATCGGATAGACCGTTATGGTAACGACTTCGTCATTATCTTCGTGGAAAATAACCTTGACGCCTTTTCCTTCATGTTCCACACCGATTGCTTCTTTCAAAGTAATGACGGCGCTGCTGTCCAGGCAGGCCACACCGGGCGCCTGCATGGCAGCTTCAGCCGCATACTGGGCGACAAAACCCTGAGACATGGTCCGTTCGCCTTTGATCGAAGATTGTGGATTAGTATCTGCCATATCCGCGGTCAAGCGCGTTCCATATATTCGCCTGTCCGGGTGTCGATGCGGATACGATCGCCCTGATTGACGAATAACGGGACCTTGATCACCGCGCCGGTTTCAACCACGGCGTTTTTTGTGGCATTCTGGGCCGTATCGCCTTTTACGCCCGGTTCGCAATCTGTTATCTCCAATTCTACGAAAATCGGCGGCTCAACGCCAAAGATCTGGCCTTTATAGGACAAAACCTTGCAGACCATGTTCTCCTTAAGGAATTTTAAAGCATCTCCGAGCGCCTGGGCGCTGAACGGGACTTGCTCATAAGTATTGACATCCATAAAATAATGGAGGTCGCCGTCCTTATAAAGGTAAGTCATATCGGCTCGATCCAGCTGAGCCCGTTCAAACTTTTCGTTCGGATTGAAACTGCGCTCGACCACGCCGCCCGT
>CAYRWC010000282.1:0-4111 GCA_964427795.1 uncultured Oscillospiraceae bacterium
CATGATGTCATATGGTCTTTATCGTCCGAACCCGTTAAATCTTTAGCCCCAGCGCCGGCTTGACGGCTGATTAATGCCCCGGCTGTCCCCGCCGGTCCGCGGTCTTGCCAGATATGGTTATTCTGCATAGAATAATAAAGGTATCCTTTTGCATAAAGAGCTTGATACGCTGATGACAGGATCATTACGGGGAGGTAATTATGAACAGAAAAATAAGAATCGGTTTGATCGGCGCCGGGAATATCGCTCAAAACGCTCATATTCCCGCTTACTTAAATCAGGATGATATTGAACTGGCCGCCGTTTTCGATCTGAACGCGGCCCGGACGCAGGAAGTCGCTCAGAAATATAATATTACTCATGCCTGCACCAGTCTGGATGAATTTTGTTCTTTGAAAGATATCGACGCGGTCAGCGTTTGCACCTGGAATAATGCTCATGCCGTATCGGCGATCGCCGCGGCCAATGCCGGCAAGCATGTGCTTTGTGAAAAACCGATGGCAATGACCGTCGCCGAAGCCGAAGCCATGAAAGCTGCCGCGGCCAAAAACGGCGTTGTTTTCATGATGGGCTTTGTCAACCGGTTCCGCGAAGATGCCCAATACATCCGGCATATGGCCGACGCAGGCAAATTCGGCGACATATATTATGCCAACGCCAGCTTGCGCCGCCGCCGCGGCACGCCGCTCGGCTGGTTTACGGATACCGCCAAATCAGGCGGCGGCCCGGTTATCGACATCGGCGTGCATCTGATCGACTTAACCTGGTTCATGATGGGCAAGCCGGAACCGTTGAGCGTCAGCGCGGTCACCCACTACAAGATCGGCGATTACCAAACGAAAGGCGTAAGCCGCTGGGAAGCTTTTGATAAAGATAATCTGGTTTTCGACACCGAAGATTCGGCTGCCGGCATGATTCGGTTCGCGAATGGAGCGACAATGAATTTTGAAGTCAGCTGGGCGATCAACGGAGCCGAATGCGGGTTGTGCAGCAGTCTGTACGGCGATCAGGCCGGCGCTACGCTTGATCCCCTTGCCATATACGGCGAAGACGGCGGTTATCTGACCGACAATAAACCGACCGTCCGGCAAGCTCAGATTTTCGATAAGGAAATCCGGCATTTTATCGATTGTGTTAAGACCGGCAGTCAGCCGATCGCTTCGGCCGCCGACGGCGTGCAGGTCCAGAGAATGCTCAACGGCATTTATGCCAGCGCCAAAGCCGGCCAGGAAATAAAAATCTAAAGTCGATCCGGGAACGATCATTAGCGAGGGACAGTTATTTCAGATCATAAAGCACCGGATTTAACTTTTCACATTTCGGCAGCATTTCGGCGATAAAGGCTTCTTCATCGGCCGGGATATGCTCGATCTGGTTGTCAAGCGTATTAAGCCAGGCCTGATCGCGTTCATCCAGCGCCAGTTCACGGGCTTGACTGGCTCGGCGTAGTTCGGTGATGGTTTCACGGGCTGCCGTGACGCACCGCGACAACGAACCTTTTTGGTCGGCTATAATCTTCCCGGCCAGCGCTAATACGACATCCGGCCGCAGAACATACGCTTGCGGATCGAAACGGCTGTCGCTGTCGGCGTGCAAATCTCTTAAAATTCTGGCTGTTTCGGCGCCTTTGCGGCTGGATTCATTTAAAAGCCGGCAATCATAGATCAATTGTTCCATGGAAACCGTCGGCGCGAATCCGCCCAGCAGTTTAATATACTGGACGGATTCGTTGCTCCAGAGATCGGCGACACAGGCCGCGACATTGCCAACCGGGCTTAAATGGGCGACCGCGCTGGAACGTCCTTCCATGGCAATCGGCGTGCCGGTGACAGCCTTAACGTAAACGCCTTCATAACCGCAGTCTTTGTGCGGTCCCGTAGCACCGGCTTCCAAGGCCGCCAGACTCCTTACGGCCGATACGACACGGTCTACGGCGGCAAAGGTCTTCGGGATGAACTTGCGGTCGGCCAGAACCATGGCGGTGTTGGCAAACCCACAGGCCGTGTCGCCCGAGGCGATCGATCCGGTCTCCGCGGCAATATCGGTGATCCTGCTCCACAGCCGCCGCATATCGCGAACGCCTAAAATACCTAGGGAAAACAGGACTTTACGGATATCGCAAGACATGAGCGCTTCATCATGGGTTTCTTTGCCGCCGATCGATTCGACCGCCAGCATGTCGGCTCCCGCTTTACCGTTTTCCCGGAACGCAGCCAGTACATTTTCCCATTGCCGGCCATGATACATATGTTCCAGATCCCGGCCTTCGCGCACATCGATTATAGTTGTGCGCAAAGCTGTTTTTACGCCGTATTTTATCTCATATTCTTTAAGGGTCTCAAGAACAACCTTGCTGACATCGACACCCCAGTCGACATTCCAGGTGCATGGCGGCAGAAGCTCCACTTCGGCGACAAAACCTTCAAGGCCCATATCCACTGCCCTTTGACTCACGCCGGTTATGATTTCCCGATAAATACGTAATACTTCCGGCATGCTTTCCCGGGTGATCGACATCGTTGGCAGAGTAAAATTTATCTCCGGATAAATAGTGCCGCCGCCGATAGACAAACCGTTTTTCAGGATGACCGGCTTAATGGCATGTCCGAAAATGAAGGTATCCAGGTCATGATAGGCTAATTGCGTATAATGTTTTAATGTCATTTTTATTCCTCCCAAAGACCCATTTTTATCGACAATCCCAACATACTGCTGTCTGGAGGCTCAATCTTGTTCAATCTTGTGATTCTTGGTGAAATTATGCTATTCTTATTATTCATGTAGGAATAATGATAATGTGTTGATATCAGCCAACAGAACGTTTTTTGTAAAAACAAACCAAATAGCATACAATAGTTCTGATGAATGTCCGATCCGACGACTACTGGAGATGAAATAATGCGTATTAATAATCAGCATAAAACCCGTTTTTTAGCCCTGTTCCTTGTTCTGGCCATGGGATCAACCATGGCAATGGTTTCAGCCTGTTCCAATAACACCGCGCCCGCTTCCGATAGCGGCACTCAACTGACGGACGGGACGGCGACGGCGTTATCCGACGCGGAGACAAAACCGCAGGGAACATTCGCCGCATATGCCCAAGCTTGGGAAGCCGCTGATTTTGCCGCGCTTTACCAGCTGCTTTCGACAGAAGATAAAACAAACCTGACTCAGGACGCTTTCGTTGAGCGTTATCAAACGATTACCGACGGCATCGAAGCTAAAAACGTACAAGTCACGGCTGTTGATCCTTCCGCGGAGCCGACTATAACCGACGGCAAGGCCGCCATACCGTTTAATGTCCAAATGGATACGCTGGCCGGATCCGTTGCCGTTCCCGGTTATATCATGAATCTGGTCCAGGAAACGGTTAATAATCAGAAGATCTGGCTGGTGGATTGGAATGAAAAGCTGATCTTTCCGCATATGGAAGCCACCGATAAAGTCCGGGCCAGAAACCTGACCCCGAAAAGGGGCGAGATTCTTGACCGCGGCGGACAAGCGCTGGCCGCCAACGGCACGTTGACCGTTATCGGCATTGTCCCCGGCAAATTCAATCCGGTTAAAGACACGGCTATACCTCAGATGGCCCAGCTTTTGGGAATTTCCGAAGATAAAATCCGCAAGGTTGCCGACGCGGCAACGCATGACGACTGGTTCTATCCAATTGTCACTTTATCGGACGACGCCGGGGATTTATCCGCCCAATTAACAGCGATTGCCGGCGTGCAATATCAAAAAGCCGAAGGCCGGATTTATCCCGGCGGCGAAGCGTTCGGCCTGGTCATCGGCTATATCGGCGCCATAACGGCCGAGGAACTGGCCGCTCATCCGAACGAAGGCTACTCGCAATCCGATAAAATCGGCAAGATGGGTTTGGAGCAGGTTTATGAAAAGCGGCTGCGGGGCACTGCCGGCGGCGAAATATACCTGGCGTCTGCGGATGGCCAATACAAGGAGCAAATTGCCCTGAAAGCGCCGGTTAACGGCGAAAACATCACGTTGGCGCTGGATATGAAAACCCAGCAAAGCTTGTATGCGGCCATGAAGAATGACGCGGGCGCCGCGGCGGCGATCAATCCGAAAACCGGTGAAATTTTAGCTCTGGTCA
>CAYRWC010000283.1:0-4088 GCA_964427795.1 uncultured Oscillospiraceae bacterium
AACGCAGGGGTGCACGGTTGTCCGTCTGCCGCTGACATCTGCCGGTACGGTAGACCTGGACTGCCTGGAACAGGCTTTGCAAGAACCCGCCGCCCTGATCAGCTTGATCCTGGTCAGCAATGAAACCGGAGCCGTCAATCCGGTCGCCGACATCGTCCGTCTGCGCGACCGCCTGCAGCCCGACACGCCGATCCATCTGGACGCGGTGCAGACTTTCGGCAAATTGCCGTTTTCTTTCAGGCAATCCGGCGCGGACCTGATGTCTGGCAGCGGCCATAAGGTCGGCGCTCCGAAAGGCATCGGCTGGTTGATAAAAAAGGAAAAATGTCTTTTGCAACCGCTTATTCATGGCGGCGGCCAGCAAGGCGGCTTGCGTTCGGGAACAGAAAATCCGCCTTTTGCCGCCGCATTGGCTTTAGCTATGGCTGCGACAGCCGAGCATCTGCCTGACAAGATCGGACAAGTAGCTTATCTGCGCCAAATCCTGCTGAAGGAATTGGCGGCCGAGCAAACGGATCCCCTGATCTTATCACCGGCCGGCAGCGTTCCCCATATCCTGACCGCAGCATTTCCCGGCTTGCGCGGCGAGACTTTGCTGCATGCTCTGGAAGCTCGGGAAATCTACCTGTCAACCGGCGCGGCCTGTTCATCGCGCCGCGGCAAAGGCAATAATGTCTTGAAAGCCATGGGCGTTTCCGATGCCGACGCGCTGTGCGCGGTCCGCATCAGCATTTCGCCCGACAATACCGAAGCGGAAATGCTGGAAACGGCGCGGGCGATCGCCGAAAGCTGCCGGAAATTCCGGCGCTGACCAGTTCGTTGTCAGATTCGGTAAAATCAGAGGAGAAGATACCTATGCCAGATCAAATACCGGAATTAGCTCATGATGAAATTGTTCTCGCCAGAATCGGCGAAATCACTTTAAAGGGATTAAATCGCGGCAAATTTGAACATAAACTCTTGGAAAACCTCAAGCGGCGCTTGAAACCGCTGGGCCGTTATACGATCAGCCAGACACAGTCCCGTTTCTGGATCGAGACGTCCGATCAGCGTGCGGATCTGCCCGCGGTTATGCGGACGGCAGCCGATGTTTTCGGCATCGTATCCGTCAGCCCCGTCTGGCGGTTTTCCGGCGGCATGCCTGAGCTGCTGCGCCAGGCCGTCGCTTATGCCGGGACGCAATTGGCGCCGGATCAGATCCGGTCCTTTAAAATCGAAAGCCGGCGCGGCAACAAGAAGTTTCCGCAAACATCGCCGGAAATCAGCAGCCAGGTCGGCGAAGCTGTCCTGGAAGCCTATCCGGGCCGGCTGCGCGTCGACGTCCATCAACCCGATTTCACCCTCTATGTCGAGGTGCGGGATTCGATATATCTTTATTCACAGATCATCCAGGGGCATAAAGGCTTGCCCGTCGGTACCGGCGGCCGCGGCATGCTTCTTTTGTCCGGCGGTATCGACAGCCCGGTAGCCGGTTATATGATGGCTTCCCGCGGCATGGAGCTTGAAGCGGTTTATTTTCATGCTTTCCCTTTCACCAGCGACCAGGCTAAAGAGAAGGTTCTGGATCTGGGACGCATCCTGACTACCTATACCGGCCGGCTGACGATTCATGTTGTTGATTTTACCGATATCCAGCTGACCTTGCGCGATCATTGCCCGCCCGACATGATGACTCTGGTCATGCGGCGCATGATGATGCGCATCGCCGAACGGCTGGCATTAAGCAGAGATTGCAAAGCCCTGATAACCGGTGAGAGCCTCGGACAGGTGGCCAGCCAGACACTTGAAGCGCTGACGGTAACCGGTCAGGTTGTAACCCTGCCTGTTTTTCAGCCGCTGATCGGCATCAATAAAGACGATACAATCACACTGGCCCGACGCATCGGCACATTTGAGACCTCAATCCTGCCTTTTGAAGATTGTTGCACGGTTTTTGTCGCCAAACACCCGAAAACCCATCCCAAGCCGGATGATGCGATTAAAGCCGAACAGGATCTGGATATCGAGAGCTTGATCAATCAAGGGCTTCTGCATATCGAGGAGGTCAATCTATGAAAATCGGCAAATTAAGCAACGAGGATTTGCAGCGTTTGGTGCTGGACCGCCTGCCCGGGCAGGCCAACACGGTTTCCTACGGGCCTTCCATCGGACTCGATTGCGCGGCGGTGCGTTTCGGAGACGGCCAGGTCATTCTGTCTTGCGATCCGATAACGGGAGCCGCTGCCGATATCGGCTATCTGGCCGTTCATATTTCCTGCAATGATATTGCCGCCTGCGGTATCCGACCCAGTGTCCTGATGCTGGTCATCATCGCGCCGCCGCAATGCACACCCGACGAAATCCGTCTGGTTGCCGATCAGGCCTCGGCGGCGGCTAAAGCGCTGAATGTCAGCATTGTCGGCGGTCATACGGAAATCAGCGATGCCGTTACGCGGTTTGTGATTACCACGACGGCATTGGGATTCACTTACGGCGGCGGCATCATACAAGCCGGCGGCGGCCAGGCCGGAGATTATCTGTTAATGACCAAAACAGCCGGGTTGGAAGGCACAGCGATTTTTGCGGCCGATCAGGCCGATAAGCTGAGCGGTCTTCTGACTGCCGACGAACTGTCGGCTGCGGCGGCGATGATCGGTCAGATCAGCGTCGTAGAGGAGGGCGCCTGCGGCGGAAATTTCGGCGTTCATGCCATGCATGACGCTACGGAAGGCGGCATCCTTGGCGCTTGCTGGGAATTGGCCGAAGCCAGTAAGCTGGGTTGCATGATCGAAAAAGAGCTGATTCCCATCGATCCTCTGACCAGCCGGATTTGTGCCTGTCTGAATGTGAATCCGCTGCGCCTGATCTCCAGCGGCAGTTTAATCATGGCGACGGCCGATCCGGGATCCATAATTGCCGAATTGAATCGCAAAGGCATCCGCTGCACGATTATCGGCCGTTTGACAGAAGATCCGGCGCGCTATTTGAAAGAGGGAACAACCTTGAGTGATCTGCGGCCGCCGGAACCGGATGAACTTTACAAAATTCATTGATCCGTTAAAATAAGTAATTATAGCAAGATTTTGTTAAGCAGGAATGCCTGCATAAGGAGGAACTTATTCCATGAGTTATGAAACGATCGCCCGTACCGACCCGGAAATCTACGCTGCCATTCAGCAAGAGATCAGCCGCCAGCGTGAAAAAATCGAACTGATCGCTTCGGAGAATTTTGTCAGCGAAGCCGTTCTGGAAGCTGTCGGTTCGCCGCTGACCAATAAATACGCCGAAGGTTATCCGGGGAAGCGCTATTACGGCGGCTGCGAGTATGTCGACATTGTCGAACAGCTGGCTATCGACCGGGCCAAAAAACTGTTCGGCGCCGATCATGTCAATGTGCAGCCCCATTCCGGAGCTCAGGCCAATACTGCTGTTTATTATGCCAATCTTGAACCGGGCGACAAAATCCTGGGCCTTGATCTGGCTCACGGCGGCCATCTGACCCACGGCATGGCGAAGAACGTTTCCGGCCATACCTATCAGGCTGTTTCATATCAAGTCGAACCGGAAACCTGCGTCCTGGATTATGACCACATCCTCGCCATCGCCAAAGCGGAAAAGCCGAAGATGATCGTAGCCGGCGCCAGCGCTTATCCGCGGCTGATCGATTTCGCCCGGTTCCGCGCCATAGCCGATGAGGTCGGCGCTCTGCTGATGGTCGACATGGCTCATATTGCCGGACTGGTTGCCACCGGTCTGCATCCGAGCCCGGTTCCTTATGCCGACTTTGTCACCACGACAACGCACAAAACCCTGCGCGGCCCGCGCGGCGGCATGATCCTCTGCAAAGAGCAGTATGCCAAACAAATCGATTCGGCGGTTTTTCCGGGCCAGCAGGGCGGTCCTCTGATGCATGTCATCGCCGGCAAGGCCGTTGCCCTTAAGGAGGCTCTTGATCCTTCGTTCAAGGGATATCAAGAACAGATCCTGGCCAACGCCCAGGCGCTGGCCGGCGGCTTGCTCCGGCGCGGCCTGAAGCTGGTTTCCGGAGGCACCGACACCCATCTGATGCTGGTGGATCTGCGCGATACCGGCGTCACCGGCAAAACGCT
>CAYRWC010000284.1:0-4081 GCA_964427795.1 uncultured Oscillospiraceae bacterium
GGTAAAGCGCAAAACTCAGGTCGTACAGACCTTTAGCCTGCAAGCCTCTTTGCGCGGCCGGGACGATAACGGCATGAGCCGAAACCAGACCGCACTGCCGCATGACTGCGGCAAGCCCGGCGGCTCCTTCATAAAAAACCAGCTCATCGGCCAGTTGGTGCAGATACGCCGAATTTCTGGCGGACAAGACCTCGAGGATTGCCGCGATGCTGAGCAAGGCCTTGTCCTTTACTTCCTGGACATTTTGCTCCAGAATGTAATCGATCTGCTTAACGGTATAAACATCATCTTTCCCTTTGCCGCCCTGCAGAATCTTTTTGACTTCCCTGGCCAGAGAATGCCCCGCATAAGCCTCCTTGCCCAGGCAATCCGCTCCGAAGCCGTTGCTGTCGATATCGAGGATCCGGGCGTCGGTCAGCTTGAAGGAAGTATCCATCCGGACCTGGAGCTTAAGCCGCTGATAGCCCTTGAGACATTGCTTCAGATTGCCGAGTATTTGTGTCAGTTCGCGAAAATCAGGTTGAGCCAGATCGTTGCGGATCGCTGCCGTCAGATTCTTCAGCCCTGCGGACCGGAAAGCTTTCTGATGAGCGTTCAGAGCCGACGCGAGTTTCTTATAGATCTCACCATATTCCATAAAAATGCCGATTTCTTTAGCCAGCTTATATTCCGCGGTAACCCGGTTCCTCATGCGGGCGGCCGACTGCCGGTCTCTTTCGATGGCATCCAGTCTGGTCAGAATCTGCCGCAGGGTTTCCTGCAAAGCGGGCTCCTGGCAAAAATCCTGTAGAATGTCATACCGGTAATCTATGGTTTCCGGATCGCAATTCAATTCCGCAAGAACCGATGTCATGATTCTGCGGCAAGCCGGATTCGCGTTGCCGGCGCACATGATATCCAACAGACTGTCCAGCTTCAGGTCCTTAATCCAGACCGGCTGCCGATCGTTGATCGGCAATTTTCTTTTACAATCACAATATAGCAAGCTGACTTGCTTAAACATGGGCGCGACCTCCAAAATCATGAAAAAATCAAGCGAGATATCCTTTTGTTCGCAGCAATTGATTCAATTGCTCCGCAGACAAACCATGTTTCAGGACAATATCCCGGGAATAACCTTGTCCGCAAGGTTCCGAGCGGCTGATCCGATAAGTCCTTTTTCCCGATAATCCCAGACCATCGGGATCATCGATGCCCGCTGCCAGATTGATGATCCGACCGGCATCCGGATATGCTCGGTTGAGTTCGTCGGCATCGCCGGCCAGTTCATGGAAATGCGTGACATAAAAACCCAGACAATCAATGTGCATCAGCATTTTCAGCAGATCGCCGGCCAATTCATAACCGTCGATTCTTCTGGTGCTGGAAAATGTCTCATTGAGCAGAATCAAGCTTTGCGCGGTGGCGTGGTGTACAATAACCGATATTCTGGCGGCTTCCTCGCCTAACCGGCCCTTTTTGACGCCCAGTATTTCTTCCTGGGGAAAATGCGTATAAACGGCGTCGGCCAGATTGATGACGGCTGCCGCCGCAGGAACAAAGCAGCCAACCTGGGACAGAACCTGAGCCAAGCCAAGCGATCGGATAAAGGTTGTCTTGCCGCCTTTATTAGGACCGGTAATAACGAACAGACGCTCGCGGTCCCGGATTTCCAGATCGTTGGCGATAATATCGGCAGCCTGCCGCAGATTTCCGGCCTCTTTCATTTGCAGCGCCATGCCGATATCATAAAGACCGCAAAACGAGGCCGGCCGACGGTTCCGGGCATAGATTTCCGGCTTACAGAACGGAAGGCCGATCAGCCTCATCGATAAGATCATCTCAGCCATTTTTAAATAAAATTCGATTTCTTCATTCAAAGTGCAGAGTTGTTCTAAGGCATAAGCGGCATATTGATGGTAAAAAGCGTCAATTTTTGTAAAAAGCTGAGGCCGTTTTTCCTGCAACCTTTCAAGAACCAGATGCTCCAGCCTGGAAAACCGGACGTCATAATAAATTTTAAAGGCAGAGTGATCTTTATCGTCCGAAAAGGCCGCCGCGCAACGAAGCAGCCTGGATATGAAAGATTCGTGGTCCCCGGCTGTTTCTTCCGTTTTTTGTGAACCGGCATGAATCACGACATCGCGCAAGCCGTCATAATAGCCAAATTCAAGAACAATGCCGTCCAGCGCTTCGTAATCCGCGGCGATCGCCTGAACCGCTTGCTTCATGGACGAAAAAACAGCGGCACCGGAGAGTTTTTCGGCATACAGCCGCAGAGCCGTTAAGCCGTCGGATTGTATCCGTCCTTTTTGGAGATCCGGACAGTCTCTGATGGCTTCAGTCAATGCGATGAATGCGGCGGCTTTTTCATACAGGCCGGTATAAATATGAATTTCTTCCGGATGTGTATATTTGTCTTCTGCGTTTTTCGCCATAAGCGTCATAGCCTGGGAGAAACTCTGAAACGCGTTCCTCAATTCCTGGCCGGCAAGAAAATCCTGCAGGATGTCGAGCCGATATTCAATCGTTTTTTCATCGGCGCTGAGATTGCGAAACAGCTTTTCCGCCGTTTCACGGCCTTTTGGTGAAAAATTCAACCGATCCAGCATTTTATCGAGACATAAATCCCGGAAATAATCATCACAAGCTAAAGCTTGTTCATTGACCGTCAAGCTGCTTTTTTCATCCGGCCACAACAGGCTGTAAAAATCCGATTCATCAGACAGAGGATGCAGAGGATAAGGATTTTTCATTTCTTTAAGCCTCCGGTTTCACGTGAAACGTTGAATCCGACTCACGCTCGTAAGCTTTAATCCGATCGATGGTTTCCTGACACCATTTGATTCTGAATTCGGCGTCGCTGATGCCATATTGCAATGTTGAGAGCCAATAAGGATAACCCTGGTCGCGGTGATTATGCTCATCGGCGATAAACTGCGCTTCAATCCGACGAAATTCGGCCAGGCTCTTTTCATGCTCGGCCTTGATCCGTTCTAGTTCCTTAAGCGTGGCATCGGTCGGTATCAATTTGGCAAAAGTCAATTTAAGCGGCAGTTCCAATCTTTGCGGCGTATGTTCAACCGGACGCATTAGCCAGGCGGTCAGTTCGTCGCGTCCCTTTGCTGTAACCGAATAAACATGGCGTTGCGGCCGGCCGGCATTTTCTTCCACGGTTTTCGTGATGACGCCGTCCTGCTCCATTTGTCGAAGAACCGGATAAATATGCCCGAAGTTTTCGTTCCAAAAAAAGGAAATGCCGCGGTCGCAGGCCTTCTTGATATCATAGCCCGATCCCGGTTTTTGACTGATGCTTAATACGCCGAGAATGGCATACCTGGTTTTATTGATTCTGGACATGATTTGCCTCCTTTGCCGCTGCTCATGAAACGGCCGATAAAGATGAAGTCAAGCGTTATTATATCACTGTGATATATGCTGTCAACACGATGAAGGAGGCAAAGAATCGATAAACCGGTGTATAATTCACTCATGGTTCAATGCTCGAAACGGGACTCACGGAGGTGTTGATGATGAAATCTTTATACGCGCGGGGCGATTTTGACATTGTGGTCCGCGAAACGGCAGTGCCCGTGCCGGCGGATGATCAGGTGCTGGTCAAAGTAAAAGCCTGCGGTCTCTGCGGAACGGACCTCCATTTTGCCAAAGACCGGCAAGACGGCTATATGCCGTTGGGCCACGAAATAGCCGGAGAGATCGTCGATCTGGGCAAATCAGCCGCCAATTACCGGATCGGCGATAAGGTCATCGTCGAAGATATCGCCTTCTGCGGTGTTTGCCCCGACTGCAAGAACGGGCGTCCGTCCGCCTGCCGCAAAGGGCCGAACCTGAACGGACAGCCAGGCATGTCGGAATACCTGGCCGTCAGCACGCGGCTTCTAAATCCGTTCGCGGATATGGATTTTTGTACGGCATCGCTGGTCGAACCGCTGGCGGTGTCGATTCATTGCGTCAAGAATGCCGGGATTCCGTTAGGTGGATCGGTTGTGGTCTATGGCCCGGGACCCATCGGTCTGATGTGCGTGAGCCTGGCCAAGCATCTGGGCGCCGCCCGGGTCGCACTGGTCGGAACAACGGAAAA
>CAYRWC010000285.1:0-4056 GCA_964427795.1 uncultured Oscillospiraceae bacterium
CGCTCGATCACGATCTGGTCGCGCTGTATCAGGCGGGTTTGGCGTTGTTGGGACAAGATGAATATTGCATGAACTACCTGAACCGTTACCGTCCGTCCTGATCCCACGGCAGCGCGTCGCCGAAGCAAAGATTCAGGATGTGGTTTCCGGGCTTTGAATATACTTATAGTAAACATAACCGGTCAGGCCGTCCATGGTCTTGACCTGCACCCAGTCGTCTTGAGGTTCCGCCAATTGAATCAGCTGTTCGCCGGCAGCCAGGGTTTTCAGCAATTGTCCGTCGCGGCTGGGTTTGTCGCGCAAATTCAGCTGCCGGGCGGCAACGGTCAATATAATCTGGCTCTCCGTCGTCGTCGGCGCTTCCGAAGTCGTTATGGCTGCGGGTATTGTTGTTTCCGCCGTTGTTGTCGATGAAGGCAGGCCGGTCAGCGTGGTCCCTGCCGTTTTATCTTTTCCGGCAGACCGCAGCAAAAACCAGGTCGGAACAACGATCAATAAAACGGCAATAGCGGCGATTAGGATCCAGAAACGGCGGTTCGCTTTTGTCGGCGGCCAATAAGCAGACTGACGGGCGGAATCACTGTCTGAGGCGGCTTGCTCATCGGCTGGCGCCGTCGACTCGCTGATCGATTCTTCGGCAACTTTGGTTCCGGAATCTGTCCGAAGGCGAAGCAGCCAATTCTTCAGGGTTTGACCTAAATTAAAAGATACGCTGTCCGGTTTTTGGTCCTCTTCAAGCCTCAGGACCTGAATGGCCAGCCAGGTAGACTCATCCTGATAGCCTCTCTGGCGAGCGGTATGAACCAAATCACTCATTTTAGCCGGCAGCTGGCGCAGTCCGAGCAAGAGGCCGGCCGCTTCGCCGGCGGAGAAGTATGGCAGCAGATCCGGCGGCAACATAAAAAAATAGTCGTCCGGATTGATCTGCAGCGCATAATAATGATGCGTTTCATGATAAATTTCGGACAAAGTTGTATCACGCAAGGTCGCCGGACGCAGGCGGCGCAGTTCACCCTGACGCAGCAGATAAAAACCGCATTCGACCGGTATCCAGC
Source organism: uncultured Oscillospiraceae bacterium (assembly GCA_964427795.1). Lineage (GTDB taxonomy): Bacteria > Bacillota > Clostridia > Saccharofermentanales > UBA5734 > JAYFQE01. Next base: position 1,056 of record CAYRWC010000285.1, read on the forward strand.
CTTGAAGCCAGGTTTCGTCATAACAGATAACCAGATTGGGATGCAGACGGTATTGCAGGAGAAGCGAGTTGAGTTCCAGGCAGCCGCGATGTGACAAGACCGGCAAAAAAGACTGCCAGGCATTGATTTGCTGCCTTTGATGGGCAAGCAGGGAGCCAGTTTCAGAATCATCGGCTTTAATCGCCGCTATCAATTGCAAAGGGCGATGGCAAGTTTGGACATGAATATTTTGATTTGCCGATGACAATAAACCCAAATGTGTGCCATTGGCAAGATAGCTGGTTGTTTGGCTATCCTGGGGACTGATATTCATAGTCAGCGCAGTTTTTATCACATCGGTGCCTCCCCCGGATGATCATTGAACGCGATACTTAATCTGAAAGACTCTGGGACTATTGTAACGCAAATGAGAGCGGCTGCCCAGTCTGAAAAACGGTTTGTTGAGAACTTGATGGGTTAAATATGTTAAAATGTAGTCATATTCATGGTTCTGGCCGCACCGCATTCCGAGGTGGCAGTATGAACAGTCAGGCGCTAATACAAGCAGTCCGCAAAAATGTAGCCCAAATTTTAGTCGGCCGTCAAGAAGCTGTCGATTATCTGATGATCGCTTTGCTTTGCGAAGGTCATATTCTGATTGAAGATATGCCGGGAGTTGGCAAAACGACATTAGCTCAGGCTTTTGCTAAATCGCTGGATCTGAGTTTCCAACGAATTCAATTTACGCCTGATGTGCTTCCGTCGGATATAACCGGCTATAATCTGTATCATTTGCAGAGCGGCACCATGGAATTTCATCCGGGATCCATTATGAGCCAGATTATTCTGGCTGATGAAATCAACCGCAGTAGCCCGAAAACGCAGTCCAGCCTCCTGGAAGTCATGGAAGAACGCCAGGTAACGGTTGACGGCGTAACCCGGCCGGTACCCGTTCCTTTTATGGTTCTGGCTACGCAGAATCCGATCGAATACGCCGGCACATTTCCTTTGCCGGAAGCCCAGCTGGATCGTTTTCTTTTGCGGATTCGCTTAGGATACCCCAGCCATCAGGAGGAACTGGCCATCTTGCAGCGCCATCTTCATCCGCCGCGCTGGCAGGAACTGAAACCGGTCATCTCTCTTGATGATCTTCTGATTTTACAAGAACAGACCCGCAACATCAAAGTATCGCAGCCGGTAATGGAGTATATCGCCCGGATAGCAGCAAAGACAAGAGATCATGAATCTATTCTGCTTGGCATCAGCCCGCGCGGCAGCATCGCATTGATGCGCGCAGCCCGCGCCCGCGCCTGTCTGGAGAATCGTTCTTATGTCTTGCCGGATGATATCCAGCATTTGATCTTGCCGGTTTTTCTTCATCGCCTGGTGCTGCGGCCGGAAGCCGCGATAAACAATCTGGCTGCCGAGCGGCTGTTGTTGGATCTGGTACGCGCCCTGCCAGTTCCCGCCGTCTTATGAACACCCATCGCATCATCTTCTATTTTATATCTGCCATTCTATTACTGGCCGGCCTATTAAGCGGTGTCAGGATTTTTTACGTGCTACTTATCAGCCAGGCTTGTTTGCTGCTCTGTTCGTTGATTCTGAACATCTGGGCGGTGACAACTTTTACCTATCTGCAGCAGCTCAGCAGTCCGACCGCTTTACGCGGCCAGACGGTTCATCTGAAGCTGGCTTTGCATAATGAAAAACCTCTGCCCTTTCCGCTGACTCATATACAGGTGGCTGTAGCCGATGAGCCCGACCGCCGCGACATGACTTTTAATCTGCTACCCCACAGCAAGATGGCTTTTGATTTGGATTTGAATTGCCCCTATCGCGGCGAATATGCCGTCGGCATGACAATCATCGATTTTCTCGACTTGTTCGGCTTGCTGCGTCTGCCCTTCGATATGCGTCTGCTGCCTTATTACCGGATGCCTCAGCTGTTGGTTTATCCACGGCTGATCAAACTTGAAAGATTGAATATGCCGGCATTGGACGCTCACCATTTCTCACGGCTCCAGGCTTTGACGGAAGATCATCATGAACCTTATGCCATGGTGCGCCCTTATCGTCCGGGGGACCCGGGGAAGCAAATCCATTGGAAAGTGTCTTTGCGGCAGCGTGAATTGATGACTCGCCTCTATGAACAGGCGGCTGAGCCTTCGGTCGATCTTTTATTGGATCTGGGGCACACCCGTCCGCTTAATGAAAACATCCGGCAGGCAGAGGATGTCCTTTGCGAATGCGCGGCAGCTTTGATTTATTACCTGCTCAGCCGTCACTGGCACATACGTGTTGTCGGCTACGGCCGGAAAAAACAAGTGATGGCCGGATCGGACCTGCATCAATTTCAAACTTTATATCATTGGCTGGCCCAGGTTGCTTTTGACAGTCAGCAGGACTTTCTGCAGCAAATCGATCATGATTGGATCGGCAGCACGGATCAGCACGCCTTATTGATCATTACAACCCGGCCGGATCCCCGGCTGAAGCTGATTTCCCGCCAGGGGCGGATGCATCAGATATCCTGCTATACGCTGGTTGCCGGTCCGGCTTATGCCGATCCGCGGGAAAAAGTTATGGCCGAACAATTTCATCAGGACAATTTGCCGATATGGTTCGTTCATTACGGCGAATCGTTGGCCGATGTCCTGCAGGCAGACCGATGAAAGCCCAAACCGGCACCCGGCTGGAATATTTGACTGACGCGTCGGCTGCAGCGGCGTTTACCGCGGGATTTGCCGGATTGATCTTCCATATCGAAGGCATCTCATTCAATGAGGCGGCAACAATCTTTTTATCTTTGCTGATCTGCGCCGCCATCATTTTGCTCAGCCGCCGCTGGTGGCTGCTCCCCATCGGTCTTGCCGGTATCGGCCTGCCGTTTTGGAGCTGGCTTTGGTATCAGAAACAAGATGCCCGGTTTTTTCTGGCGGTGCAAAATTTCGCGGTTTGGGCTTATAGCCGGCTCACCCTGGGCGGACCGGAAACGGCCGATGACGTGTGGCCCGGTATT
>CAYRWC010000286.1:0-616 GCA_964427795.1 uncultured Oscillospiraceae bacterium
TCGTTCCGTTTGTTAATGAACTCATGAAACTGGCACATGAAAGCGGGCACCCAATCAAAATTCGAGCCTGTGATACTTTGGGTTATGGCGTATCCTATCCCGGAGTTGCTCTCCCCCGCAGCGTTCCAGGCATCATCTACGGATTGCAGCATTATTCGGAAGTCCCTTCTGAATGGCTCGAATGGCATGGACACAACGATTTTTACAAGGTTGTCACTAATGCTGCAACCGCATGGCTGTATGGCTGCAGCAGCGTCAATTGTTCTCTCTTGGGCATCGGTGAGCGTACCGGTAATTGTCCTTTGGAGGCTATGGCAATCGAGTATGCTTCACTCCGTGGAACAACGGATGGCATGGATCTTTCGGTCATCACCGAAATCGCCGAATTCTTTGAAAATGACATCGGTTATGAAATTCCGCCGCGCACCCCCTTTGTCGGCCGCTATTTCAATGCTACCCGCGCCGGCATTCATGCTGATGGTTTGCTTAAAGATGAAGAAATATATAATATCTTTGATACGACAAAGATCCTCAACCGGCCGGCTACCGTCGCTGTCGATTCACATTCCGGTCTAGCCGGCATTGCACATTGGCTTAACAGCTTCTATGGCCTGAA
>CAYRWC010000286.1:626-4038 GCA_964427795.1 uncultured Oscillospiraceae bacterium
CTGTTGATAAAAAGCACCCTGTTGTTGTAGCTATGAAAAATGAAGTTGACCGCCTTTATCTGGCAGGACGCAATACCGTTATGGGCGATGGAGAATTGGAATCACTGCTGCAGCAAGTCAATGAAGATTTCTTTATCGCTGTAACGGCCCTACGCATGCGGGCAAAGAAAGAAAAAACACATCGGCAGCCTTAAGCTATTACTCTTGTTTTGCCAGCATGACGATGTAATTTTATACACGATCAGGCGCAAAACGGACAGTCGGTGGAATCTTTCTGCTCTTGTTCTCTGTTGGCCGTCCCACGGTCGGAAGACAATAAACGAGGCAATGTATATTCGATAACAGACGTGGTATTCGCCGCGTCGCGCCTATCGTCAATCTCAAAAAAAGCAGCTTTCACCGGTCGGCGAACCATACCGGAATTTTGTTGACCGCATCGCGCCGGAACCGTTTGAAAAACAGATGCCCGCTCAGTCTGAGCTCTCTCGGCATAAAATCTTTCTACCGATGTTTCAGATGAGCAAGAGAAAGCGTGCGCCAATTTCGCCCATTGCCTGGCAGCATCCACTTCAGCCCGGGTTTCACTTTTTATCAGCAGATAACTCAGGCAAGCGATCAATACCAGCATGATCCAGAAAAAAATATTAACCATAGACATAAGCGAATCCCTCACTTCTAAAACTTCGGTCGAAAACATATGTTCTCTTTTGTTTTATCATAGCAGGCGGGACATTCCTTGTCAATAGAAAACAAACATTTGTTTTATAAAGCTTTCACTGAATATAGAATTTTACAGTCATGAAAAAACCTCCCTGCAGCGGTTCTGCAAAGAGGCTTTTATGTCCGGTTTAGAAAAAGAGCCGGTTCAACTAAATATCGGCAGCCCTGTAGGACAGACGCAATTCATCCAGATGGGTTTCCAGGCGCCTGTAACGAACGCCGGCATGCTCCATCATGAGTTTTGAAGCTTTCACATTGTCGGTTTGCGCATATTTGTCCGATATGTAGACAACTTCGCGTATACCGGATTGAATAATGGCTTTGCCGCATTCATTGCAGGGAAAAAGTGGAACATATATCGTGCAGCCGGCAAGATTAAATCCGATATTATTCAAGATGGCATTCAATTCGGCGTGGCAAACATAAGGGTACTTTGTGTCCAGGGGCGCTCCTTCGCGGTCCCAGGGAAATTCATCGTCGCTGCAGCCGATCGGCATGCCATTATAGCCGACAGAAACAATTTTATGCTGCTGATTGACAATACAGGCGCCGACCTGAGTATTGGGATCTTTGCTGCGTTGCGCGGATAAAAGTGCAATGCCCATGAAATACTCATCCCAGCTGATGTAGTCCGAACGTTTGTTCACGGTTGATTTCACCTTCGCTTTCCGATGTCATTCTTTTCTTCTTGACAGAAAAATGCCTGTTTCTATTATGACAGGACCTCCGCAATCTGACAACGCATTCCCGATCGCCTTGCCAATCTTAATACCGATACGGCGGTTAAATTAAAAACCGCGCAGTAAATCTGCATAGGTATCGCGCTTGCGTATCAACATGACCTCGCCGGATTCACGAATTAAAACTTCAGCCGGCCGCAAGCGGTTGTTATAATTTGAACTCATGGCATAGCCATAGGCTCCGGCATCTTGAACAGCGATAATATCACCGGTTTTTAATGCCGGCAGCGGCCGCTCCTTGGCTATGATATCGCCGCTCTCGCAGATATTGCCGACTACCGTATAAGGCTGTTCGTCATCTTCCGTCAGCAGTTCTCCCTGCCTGTACACCATAATATCATGCCAGGAATCATATAGAATGGGTCTGGCTAATACATTAAACCCGATATCGGTGCCGGCATAAGCCACTCCGTCATTTTCTTTCAGCGCGTGAACCGTACCCAGCAAAGCGCCGCATTCCGCGGCAATATAACGGCCCGGTTCGCTTTTCAGGATAATTTCCCGTCCATATCGTTCGATAAAATTATGCACCAGCCGGGTCAAGCCCTCGCGCAGGGCATTCAAATCCAGGCGTGCTTCACCGGCTAGTTTATGATAAGGAATTCCGAAACCTCCGCCCATATCAACAAATTCCAATTCCGGAAATTGCGATGCAATATCAAAAAAATGACTGGCAGCTCGCAAATACGGCGCCGGTTCCATAAAAAGCGATCCAATATGTTGATTGACGCCGATAATATGTAAATGATAACGGTCAGCAATCAACTTTGCTTCGTCCAATTGGTCGGCATTGATGCCGAATTTTGTTTTTTTGCCGGCGGTAATAACTTTAGCGTGGTGACCGGCGCCGATCCCTGGGTTGATCCGTATTGCCACGCGGGCACCCGGCGCCAGACGGCCTGCCAAATCAAGCTGATCAAGCGAATCCAGGCTGATGACGATCTTGCGATCCAGAGCAAATTGCAGTTCATCCGCACCGACATTATTGGGAACGAAAAAAATCTGTTCAGGACGAAAACCCGCTTGTTCCAAAACGAAAATTTCGCCTGGAGACATAGCATCGGCAAACAGGCCTTCTTCATGAACCAGTTTCAGCAAGTGGAGATTGGAATTGGCTTTAATTGAAAAATTGGCCGTAAAATGCGGATAATCAACGATTGCCTGCATTTCGCGGCAGCTGCGGCGTAGAATCGATTCGTTATACACATACAGCGGACTGCCATAACGTGCGATCAACTCCGCCGGATTTGTCTGACCGTAAAAGGATAACTGTGCAGAACAGATTTCAGATGATACCATTAATTTTTCCTCCCTGTTGGCTTACAAAATCGATATCATTCTCCGGCGCTGAAGCGCCTATAAGACGTATTTCATTAATCATTGCTTCTTTAAAAAGCGTAACCAGAGCCTGGTGACAGGAAAATAGGCAAGCCGATTCTCCTTGTTCGCGGATTTCTCCGGTTAATACGATATTTGAATCAACAATCAGACGAATCTGCCCTGTTTTTTTCTCGGCGTAATATATGATGATGCCCGGAATGGTTAGCGGCGGCGCTGTAATCAGGACAACCTTCTTGCCTTGTTTCTGCAAGTTTATCAGCTCATCACGGACGATCTCCGCTTCCGCCGGTGCCAATGCCAGATAAACCCGAAATTCTGCTCCGGCAATCAGATTGCGCATTTTATCGATAATATGCGCTTTCCCGCGAATGGTTAAAAAGGGTTCGTTGATTTCTTTCTCTTCTGGGACAAGGGCTTGAATCGTCTGCAGCACCTGCTCCAGCCGGCGACGTTTATTTACGCAAAATTCGTCAACCGGAACAGCAGCATACCGTTTGGCGGTTCCGTCAACACTGACGGCTCCGCCTTTTTCCATTAAACCGGCTAACGCAAGATAGGTATTTGAACGCGAAATTCCAGATTGCTTGGCGGCTTCATAACCGGTCATAACG
>CAYRWC010000287.1:0-4012 GCA_964427795.1 uncultured Oscillospiraceae bacterium
CGGCCAAAGCGGCCGGCCTGACGGTGACGAGAGCCGGCGCCGCGTCGTCGATTCCCCGCCTGCGGGAGTATATAAATTTATGATGGAAAACGGCAAAGCGGCGGCTGTGCCTAATAAGACGTCAGGTCGCTGCTGGTAACCGACTCAACAACGCCGTTGCGTGTGACGGCTGCGTTGATGGTGAGCCGGTAGGTATAACCGGAGACGACTGGACCCCAGTTTTCATCGAAAGTCAGCAAATCACCGTAAACGCCGACGCCGCGCCATACTTTGACGAGATACCAGGTTCCGTCCGCGAGCCGCCGTTCCAGCATAACAATGGCTGTTATCCGGGTTGTTCCCGGCAGTCCCTGAATAATGGCCGAGCATTGGGCCGTACCTCCGGATGAGAATGTCAGCTGCGTATAGGTCCAGGATGTATTTTGCCACATGGGCCGAACAATCGGCTCTTTCATGGCCTGATCACCCGACGCCCGATTTTCCGATACCTGATCATCCGCCGCCTGACCTATCTCAGCCTGATCATCCATAACCGCGGCTTCGACCGGATCGGCCGGCAAAAACAAGATCAGAAGAACGATCGCCACGGCTGCCGGCAGTAGAATAAAACATTTGTTCCATCGAGACATAGATATACCTCCTTTGCATGAACGGCCGGTAAAGGCCGTTAACCGGTTGAGCAGAACTGCTTTACCCTATATAACGGCTTTGTGTACTGATTCGTTACAGATAATAGTCATAAATCGTTCAGACATATGACGCAAATATGATATTTGCTGATGAAACACTTTCGTCGGATTGATCCGCCACACTTATTCGGACGGATATGGCTGCTTGAAAACGCCGTTGAAATTCAATCGCCGGGATCATGTATGACAACCGCCTTGACGCAGGATAAGCCGTTGCTTATGATGATGGCAGAAATGGGTTCCCGGACGGGAAGCTTAAGGGGGATGCCGATCATGAAATTTACTATGGATCATGCCAATCTGAATGTTCTGGATCTGGACCGGTCGATCTGTTTTTATCAGGAAGCGCTCGGACTGCAGGTTTTGAGCCGGTCGCCGGCTGCGGACGGCAGCTTCGAACTGGCATTTTTAGGAGACGGCAGCAGTGCTTTCCGCCTGGAACTGACCTGGCTTCGGGACCGGCAAACGCCTTATGAACTAGGTGATAATGAATCGCATATCTGTTTCCGCGCCGACGCATACGGCGAAGCCCATGCCCTGCATCAGGCCATGGGCTGTATTTGTTATGAAAATCAGGCTATGGGGCTTTATTTCATCCATGATCCGGACGATTACTGGCTGGAAATTACGCCGAAACGCTGAGCCGGCGGACCATATAAAACAATTAATGATTCAGTCAATCAGGTCATAGTGGCGCAGCCCCAGGAGTATGCCGTCGTCTTCCTGGCCGGCCGTTATGTGATCGGAAATCCGGCGGACCTGGCCGCGGCTGTTGCCCATGGCGATGCCATAACGGACATAGGCCAGCATATCGAGGTCGTTCAGACTGTCGCCGAAAGCGTATGTGTTGCTAAGCGGCAGCGCCAGATGTTCCAGCAGCAGCTGAATGCCGCTGGCTTTCGTTAAGCCGGGCATCAGAAGTTCGCCGCTTTCCGGATTGTGGCGGATGATCTGGAAGTGCTGTTCTAAAATAGGCCGGCACCGTTCATAATCGCTGTCCGCATTGATCTGAAAACTGATTTTATTAGCTTCCGGCCGTGGATCACGCCAGCTGCCGATTCTGGCGCCGGCCTGTTTCAACCAGCCGATTACCTGATCCATTGAGCCGCCCGGCCGGTAATCGCTGATGTATATCTGATCACGGCCTTCCAGCCAGAAGTCGACCTTTGCCTCACACAGAACCGGCAATACGGCGGCTAATATTCCAGGATCGATTGTTCGGTTCAGCAGTTCCTGTCCGGCATAGGATACATAAGCGCCGCAGGATGCGACCACGCCGTCAAAACCGATCTGCAGGATCGGGGGGGCTACGGTGGACAACGGCCTGCCGGTATTGATAAAAGCCAGATGTCCCCTGCGACGCAGCCGACGGATGGCGTCCACCGTCGAATCCGGCGGATCCGGCCGGCGGCCGACCAGGGTTCCGTCGATATCAAAAAAAACAAGCGCCGGTTCTGTAGATGCAGTCGCACCGCGGTTGTTTTGCTCTTTGTGGTGACTAAAAGGCATCATTCATACCTCGATATTCATGTTTGTAATTTCCGTAACATCCTATAGTCCCATCATATCATAGGGCGGTGTTTAAGGTATGGAGAAAACAGCCGAAAAGAATTGACGGATTATATACAATTTGCCGGCCGGTTTGCCGCCGGGCTATCGGGAAAGTGTGCTATAATTATTCAAATTGCGATAAGTGTCTGCCGGCAGAACAGAAGCGGCAGGCCCGTCGGCATAGGAATGTTGAAAGAGAGCGGATTAAAGTCATGCAGAAAATCCTTATTGTTGAAGATGATCCGGCTATTGCGGCTTTGATCGCGACATCTTTGACTATGGCCGGTTATGAGCAAAAGATCAGCCCGAGCGGTTCGGACGCGCTCTTCTGTTTACAGACCGATCATTTCAATTTGATTTTGCTTGATGTGATGCTGCCGGGCATGGATGGCTTTGAATTAATGAAACTGATCCGCGGCCGGGAGATACCGGTCATTTTCCTGACGGCGAGAGACAAGCTGTCGGACCGGGTTAAAGGTTTGCGGATGGGAGCGGAAGACTATATTGTCAAACCGTTTGAACCGCTGGAATTGATAGCCCGGATTGAAGTGGTCCTGCGCCGCCGTGACCAAGCCGGGCGGTTGCTCCGGTATGACGATATCGAGGTCAATCCGCTGGAACGGGTTGTCCGGCAGAATGACCAGATCATCCAGCTGACGCCGAAAGAATTCGATTTGCTGGTCTTGCTGATCGAGCATGTCGATGTAGCGCTGAGCCGGGAACGAATTCTGCAATCCGTCTGGGGTTTTTGCTTTATCGGAGAATCGCGAACGGTCGACATGCATATCATGCAGCTCAGAAAAAAACTGGATTTTCATCAAAAACTCAAAGCCGTTATCAAAATCGGCTACCGGCTGGACCGCTAATGCGATTCTGGCAGAAAATATTCATTTGTTCGCTGGCTTTGCTGATCCTGGCCATCAGTCTGGTCGCTACGGTTATTTTGGCGCAGACGCATGAACAGAATTTGCTTCAGACACGTCTGAACGGCATCCGGACCCATGATCTTTTCTGTACGGCAGTCCAGACGACATTGATTCACGACCGCTATCAGGCCGGAGAGAATTTTTTGGATCAAAGCGCCATGCTGGCGTCATTTTCTCGCTTGACGGAGTCCTACAATAAGCAGTATGGGCACGGGAAAATATTCAAATCATCGAAACCGGTATTGTATGCCGAGTTATATGCCGGCGGACAGTTGATATACAGCAATTTGCCTTTTTCGAGAACCGACAGCCGTCCCGAGCAGATCAATCTGACCGAATCCGGCCGCAATACCGTTTTCATGGAACAGGATGGCCGGACCTGGCTCTTTGTCTCCAGCCTGATCCGGCTGGAGAATCGTTCTTATTGTTTATTAACCGCGCGGGATGTCAGCTATTTATATACGCAGATGGACGGACTGCTGCTGGAATATGCCGATTTGATGCTGATTATCGCCACCGCGGCGGCGGCGATTCTGCTCTTGCTGGTTATTCTGCTGACCCGGCCGATAGCCGTCCTGAGAGCTAAAGCGAACCGGATCGCGTCAGGAGACTATTCACAGCGCCTGGCGGTCAAAGGTTCCGACGAATTAGCGGAGCTGGGCCGGGATTTCAATGATATGGCCGACGCTGTGGAGCAAAACATAACGGCCTTGCAGCATATGAACGAAGACCGGACCCGATTTATCGACAATCTCAGCCATGAGATCAAATCGCCCCTGACAGCTATTATCGGGTTTGCCGATATTCTGCGCCGGACGCCGCAAATCGCGCCGGAAGAACGTATGC
>CAYRWC010000288.1:0-3991 GCA_964427795.1 uncultured Oscillospiraceae bacterium
TAACGGTCGGCGGCAGCATCATCATGCCCATCGACATCAAAGTGCTGGCCACGATCATATCGATGACTAAAAAAGGAATAAAGATGAAGAAGCCGATTTGAAAAGCCCGTTTCAGCTCACTGGTCACAAACGCCGGGATCAAGACACGCAACGGAATATCCGCGGCCGTCGGAACCGATTGTATGCCGGCCATGGACATGAAAAGATCCAAATCCCGGTCATAAGTCTGTTTAGCCATAAAAGTATGCAAAGGCTTAACCGCCTCGTCGATCGCCTCCTGCTGGGTCAGCTGGCCGGCGGCATACGGGTCGTAGGCGTTGGTTTTTATTTCATCGACGACCGGCGCCATAAAGAAAAAGGTCAGGAACAAAGCCAGGCCGACGATGACCTGGTTCGGCGGCGTTTGCTGCAAGCCGATGGCATTGCGGACAAAAGTCAGGACAATGACGATTCGCGTGAAGCCGGTCATCATGATCAGGATGGACGGCGCCAGGGACAGGATCGTCAGCCAGATGATGATTTTGACCGAGTCGGTGCTTTCATGGCCGATGCCCAGAGCATCCACCAGCGAATCGGCGGACGGGATGTCATCGGTTTCGCCGCTGCCTGCCGTCTCCGTTATGCCCGGACTATCGGTACCGGCTGTTGAACTGGCTTGCACGTTGGAGCCGGACAGAAAAAACATCGCCGGCAGGATGAGCGCGATAAACAGAACCAAAATGCAGCGTCTTGCCTTAGACATCAATTGTTCCCCCCGCCGCCGCCAAAATTTCCCGGCCCGGGATTTCCTTCGTTTTTATCGTCGCGGCTGTTCCGGCCGCTTTTTTGCAGCAACTGTTCCATCATTGCCTGAAAAGGGTTGCTTAGCGGAGACTGCTGATGGATGTCCGGAATGGATTCGCCGAAGGTGTCGGGCAGGACGCTGACCAGATTGATGTTCTGCCCGCTGATCCCGACCAGCATGTATTTCCCTCCGACTTCGATAATCGCCAGATACTTGTCTTTGCCTAGCGGCAGGCGTTCAAGGATTTGCATATGCCGGCCTTTACCGCCGATTTGCGACCGGCGGGCGACAAACTTCGTGGTATAAAAGGCGGCGGCCAGAACCAGCGCCGTTACCAGAAGCATACCCAGAAGCTCAGCCCAATTATCCATGGATAAACAATCCTCCCGGTTTCAACGCAAATGACGGATTCGGCTGGACGGCATGACAATTTCCGTAATCCGGACACCGTAATTGTCGTCGATGACGATCACCTCGCCTTTGGCGATCATCTTGCCGTTAACGACAATATCCACCGGTTCACCGGCCACTTTATCCAGAGCGACGACCGATCCGTTGCTCAGCTCCAGGATTTCCTTGATCGTTTTTTTACATTGGCCTAATTCGACGGAAATTTGCAGCGGTACATCCATGATGATATTCAAGCTGGATTCGCGGTTTGCCGCTTCGCTGTTTTCGATCGTATCAAAGCTGGTCAGCTGGATCGGCCTGACTTCCACATGCGGCGCGCTCTGCGGTTCTGTCGCCGGAATCGGCCAGCTGCCGGCGCCGGCCGAACCCGCGGGACTTCCGGAAGCGGCATAGTTTGGCGTTCCGGCCGAACCGGCGGGAACCGCCGGTGGTTTGGCGGCGGCCGGAGCCGGGCGGGCGGCCTCGCTTGGCTTTTTTTGAGCCGGCGCGGGCTGAGGCGCCGGGTTCTCGCTTTTATGAAGCAGGTTGTCGACCAGTTTTCTGGCAAAAGACAACGGCATCAGCTGCATGATCCCGCTGTCGATAATCCCCTCGATCTGCATTTTGAAACTGATGCGGACCAGTTCATCCAGCGGACATTTGATCAAGGATACGATTTCCTGACTGGAAAGCGATACAACCAGCGTCTTCGGCGGCGATATGTTGACCGGGTAATCGAGCATGTCGGCCATTGCCGTCGCCATGCCGCCCATCATCTGGTTCATGGCCTCGCTGATCGCGCTCAGATGCAGTTCAGACAAATCATCGATCATCGAACTGCCGTCGCCGCCCATCATGATATCCGTTATCAGCTTGACATCGTCGACCTGAAGAATAAGCAGATTGGTGCCGGTCAATCCCTCTGTATATTCCACACTGACCACGACGAACGGCACCTCATGGTCGTCGGTCAGCGTCTCCGCCGTAACGATCTGGACATGGGGCGTCGTAATCGATACCTTGCGGCCCAAAATGCTATGCAGGGCCGTAGCGCCGGTTCCCATGCAAATGTTGCCGATCTCGCCCAGCGTATCCATTTCGTCTGTGGCAAGACCGGCAGACGGATCGGCGGCGGGAGCGGCTGGAATTTGACCACGCAGCATTTGATCAATTTCCTCTTGTGACATAACATCACTCATGTTCCAGATCCTCCTCGACAATATCGCCGACAATACTGACGGCGTAATGGTTGCTCTTTTTCCCCAGGATTCCGTATAGGCACGGCAAATGACCGACCATCAGCTTGATGTAATCGCTCAGTTTGCTTTCCAGCTGGATAACGTCACCGACTTGCAGATTGATCAGATCACCGACCGTCAAGGTTGTTTCCGACAAGATTGCCTTGACCGGAATCGGCGAAGTCTGCAAATGCTGCAGAATCGGATCCTGATAGGATTCGCTCTGGCTGCCGTCCGGTAAACTGGATTGAAAAACCCGGGTGTTTAAATTTTTGGCTATCGGTTCCAGAGCCATCTGCGGGAAACAAAAATTGATCAAATCGTCATGTTCTCCGATTTTGACACTCATGGTGATAATGACAATCGTATCGTTAGGCGAAACGATCTGAGCAAATTGCATGCTGGTTTCCAGTGTTTCCAGACTGGCGTTCACTTTGACGACTTTGGTCCAGGCTTCACTGATCTGCGGCATCATCTGTTTGATGACTTTTTCCAGAATAACCAGATCGATCTCGGTAAACTGGCGGCGCAATTCTTGCGGCGAACCACTGCCGCCCAGCAGGCTGTCAAGAATCGAATAAGATACATCCGGTGTGATTTCCAGCAGCAAAGAACCCTTCAAAGGCGGCATCTTCATAATAGCCAGCAAACTGGAAGCGTTGACCGAATTGGCAAATTCCGAGAAGCTCTGCTCCTCGACCGACATGACCTGCAGATCACAATAGGTGCCCAGATTGCCGATAAAAAAGGTTGACAGCATCCGCGCCAGATTGTCGTGGATAATATGCAGCGTCCGGATTTGATCGCGCGGGATTTTGTTAGCCGTGCGAAAATCATAGATCCGGATGCCGGATTCATTTTCTTCAATCGGTGTTTCGACCAACGACCCTTCATTCAGCGCCGAGATCAGTTGATCGATCTCATTTTGTGATAATACTTCGGACATCCGTTTCCTTCCTCAATTCACTGAATAACAAATTCGTTGAAGTAAAGATCCAAAAAATTGTCGGTATCGAAATTCTGATTCAGAAGACCGATAATCTGCTTTTCAACGGTCTCCCGAACATCGGGACTTTTCAGTTCCGCTTCGGTTTTATCACGCAAAACAAAAATAATCGCGTCGCGGATGCGATGATTATTGGCGGTCAGTTCCGCCTGTTGATCGGTGTCGGCCATCGCCAGAATAATGTCGGTTTTCAACAACGATTTGCTATCCTTGATATCGGTGACAAAATATTCGCCCGGGTCATAATTAAAAGGGATTTCAATATGAGGTTTATTTTTAAAATATAAAAACCAGGCTAAACAACCACCGCCGACAAGGACTAAAATTAAAATGATGACCAACACTTTTTTCATATTATCATGTCACTCCTTCACTAGTCGGCGCTGCCAACTAGGATGTCTACCCGGTTATTGAGATTGCGGCCCTCTTCCGTATCGTTTGAGGCGATGGGTTTTCGATCGCCATATCCCTTTGTATAAATACTGGCTTTGTTCTGATCGATCGCGCAATTGACCAGGATGGCTTCCAACACTCTGGCGGACCGCCGCGCGGCCAGAGCCCACTTCCTTTGGA
>CAYRWC010000289.1:0-1993 GCA_964427795.1 uncultured Oscillospiraceae bacterium
TGGCGAAAAACCGGTTTTTTCCGGTGGCCGGCGGATCACCGGATTTATGCCGGTGATGATCAACGGGGTGCCGGGCTGGCGCGCGATTTTGCCGGATGTAAAAAAAGGTTGGAATTTTCAACAGCTCTATGTCAACGGCCGGCGAAGAGAACGGCCCCGCTATCCGAAGACCGGCTTTCTCTGGATCGAGAAAGATCCGGATATGGAGCTGGACCTTGATATGAGCGAAGCTCTTTTTCATGGCAACGATCGGTTCCATTATGCCGCCGGCGATTTGAAAAAATGGCGTAATTTGTCTGATGTTGATGTAATGATTCATCATTTTTGGATTCAGGAACGCATGCCGGTCGAATCGCTGGATGAACAAGCCAGGCTGGTCACATTCCGGCGCCGGTCTGTTTTCGGCATGAAAGATGATGTATTCGACCGTTATGCGAAATATACGGTTGAAAATGTTTATGAAGAAATGAATCAGCCCGGCCAATGGTACCTGGACCGGGCCGAGGGCGCGCTTTATTATATTCCCCTGCCCGGCGAAGAACCGGATACGGCTGAAGTAATCGCTCCGGCCATTCCCTGTCTGCTCGAAATCAGAGGAAAGGCGGATGCCAACCGTTATGTGGAGCATATCCGCTTTGAAGGTGTTTCTTTTTGTTATGGCGCCTGGGTGCAGCCTTCTGTGCGCGAGTATTTTAAGAAAGACGCTTTTCTGCAGGCGCAGGCCGGCCGGCAGGAAAAGGATTTTGCCGAATCGCCTCAGGCGGCGTCGCATGTGCCGGGATGCCTGGCATTGTCCGGTGCCCGTCATATTCAGTTCAAGCGTTGCCGGATCGAGCATGTCGGCTGGTACGCGGTTGAAATCGGCGAAGGCTGCCACGGCATCCAGGTGCTGGGCTGCACCTTGCGTGATCTTGGCGCCGGCGGCGTGAAAATTAACGGCGGCACCGCTGAAGATCCGCTATGGCGCCGGACGACCGCGACGACGGTTGCGGACTGCACAATCTGCGACGGCGGCCGGATGACCATGTCCGCGGTGGGCATCCTGTCCATGCACGCCGCCTGGAACCATTTTGTTCATAACCATATTCATGATTTCTTCTATTCCGGAATTTCCTGCGGCTGGATCTGGGGATATGCGCCCAGCAGCACGCATCACAATGAGATAGCCTGGAATCATATCCACGATCTGGGTAAGGGGCAATTGTCCGATATGGGCGGCATTTATACGCTGGGTGAACAGCCCGGCACGACAATACGCTGCAATTATATCCATGATATCGTTAAAAGCAACTATGGCGGTTGGGGCGTTTATCTGGATGAAGGATCGTCGCATATCGTTGTGGAACGGAATATCTGCGTCAATTTGTCTAGTCAGGGTTTCCACCAGCATTACGGCAGGGAAAACCTGATCCGGAACAATGTTTTCGCATTAGGCGGAGAGGCACAGCTGGCTGTCACCAGACCGGAAGATCATGTTTCGCTCAATCTGGAAAAGAATATTTTTATAAGCGACGGCAAACCGATTTTTAATGCCGGTATAGCCGCCATGAAATCAACCGCCCATGTCCGGAGCGATTTAAATTTATTCTGCGACCGTACCGGCGATCCTGTTTTCAGTCCGGATGAACCGGACTGGAGCAGCTGGCAGAAAGCCGGGCTCGACCGGCATTCGGTCTTTACCGATCCACTGGTATCCGGCCTTGATACCGGCTGCCTGACCTGGGCTGAGGATACCCCGGCGCGCAGCCTGGGTTTCGAACCGTTTAGCCTGGAAGCCGCCGGACCGAGGGAGGATGCTGCTTGTGAATGACGCGGCGGCAGGCGGGACGGCAATCCCGGTGATCGATGTTGAGATCTGGCGCCAACCTTTGCGTCTGGAAACCGATCTGCGCCTGTTTTCTCCCCGGCAGCCTGACTCAGGTACGCTGGCTATGCTTGATAGCGTGACGTTGAATGCCGACGACCGGGTGCTGGATTTGGGTTGTGGATATGG
>CAYRWC010000289.1:2093-3937 GCA_964427795.1 uncultured Oscillospiraceae bacterium
ATAGCGTGACGTTGAATGCCGACGACCGGGTGCTGGATTTGGGTTGTGGATATGGCCTGGTTGGCATAGCAGCCGCCCAGATCGTCCCGCCGGAACAGGTTGTTATGGTCGACATCGACCCGCTGGCAATCGCAGCGGCCCGCCGTAACGCCATGCTTAATCATTGCCCCGGCGTTCGGATTTGCCAAGGCGACGGTCCTGCCGCGGCCGATACTGCCGATATGAAAAATTACACGCTTATTTTGTGCAATCCACCTTACCATACGGATTTTGCCGTTGCCCGCCGCTTGATCGAACAGAGCTTCCCCCGCTTAGCCGACGGCGGGCGCCTGGTCATGGTGGTGAAGCGCCTGATTTGGTATAAAAACAAGATGACCTCCGTTTTTGGCGGCGTCCAGGTCCGGATGAAAGACGGTTACTATATTTTGACCGCAGAAAAAAGGCCGGCTTCCCGTATCCAAGACGGGAAACCGGCATTATTGGCGGATGCTCCGCCGGTATTACCGCCTAAGCGGAACCGGCCGGGGAAAACGACGCGCAAGCATCAGAAAAAAATGCGGCGGACGGAACAGCGGACGGAGCGGCGGACGAAGCCGGATCAGACGTCGGCTTGCGGCAAATCCTTGACTTCAAAAAAATGATTCAATTCATCAATCAATTGATCACAATCCAGGCCGTGAACGGCACAGGCTTCTTCGATCGTTTCACCGGACGCCATGGCACAGCCCAGACAATGCAGCCCGTTTTTGAAAAAGATCGGAATCGTTCCCCGATCCAGGTCCAGTACTTCTGAAATAATCATGCCTTTATGAACAGTCATCTTGAACAACCTCCCGGTTCAATAAATATATGGGCTTATTGTAACGCAAGCCGGATGATCCGGCAACGGCGTTATGTTACGGATTGTATACAACAGCTGCCGTCAACTTTTTCCCGGAATGGACATAATGTCCAACTCCTGCGGATTTTCCAAAAAATACTGGAATCGCTTAATTGAACGGGCGTAATAGAAACCGTCGCTGATTCGTTCGTCCAAAGTAAAAGCGACATTGACGACATCATGAACGGCCAGCGTGTTGTCGGGCAGAACAACCGGTGCTTTTTCCATAACGCCGATCGTCATGAAAACGGAGGTGTTGCCCCATTCATACAGATGATGAAAAGGGGCGTCGACATCGAGACTGCCAAGATTGGAGACAAAAATGCTGGTGTGCATCGGATCGACATCGACAACAAACCGCGGCAGCCATCCGTGATAATCCAGGAAACCGAGAAAGCGGACGATGCCGCGCAGCAAAATCCGGGGCATGCTCATCAGAAAGGCGAGCCAGTTGACCGCGCCATGGCGTTTCTGCGCGTTCTGGCGCGCTTCCTGCCGTACTTTCCGCACTTCCTGCTGAATCTTCAGAGAGATGGATGTTAAAGTGTCTTCCGGTTGAAAGGACATGATGGCGATCTCTTCGTTGGCGTCTTCTTTAAACTCCCGCTTAATGACAAAGGCGCAAGACAGGCGGTTGCGCTGATAAAGCCGGCGTCCCATGATAAATCGGTTCATTTGCGGTCTTTCGACAACGGTTTTGACCAATGCCGCCAGAAAGGCGTGGAACAGCGTAGCCTTCGGACCGTCCACGGCGGCGGCTTCATGATTTTTTTCGTTGATATAGGCTTTTAACGCGGTAACATCAATTTGTTGACGGAAATATATCGCCGACTCGTTGCGTCCTTTCATGACAAACGGAAAAAACCGGATGAACGGATCCACTTTCTTCAAATAAGTGCCGTCCGGCCGGCTGAATATTGTTCTGATTCCCATAAATCTGATTCCCCCCGTATCTGACCGGCTG
>CAYRWC010000290.1:0-3933 GCA_964427795.1 uncultured Oscillospiraceae bacterium
TATTTCGCGGTCACGTAATCGATGACCTCCTGCCGCCGTTCATAACAAAAATCGATATCGAAGTCAGGCATGCTGACCCGTTCGGCGTTTAAAAAGCGTTCAAAAATCAATGAATACTGCAGCGGATCGATATTGGTAATCCCCAGGCAGTACGCGGCCAGCGACCCGGCGCCGGAACCGCGGCCGGGCCCGACCATGATGTTCCGGCTGTTGGCAAATCGGATGAAATCCCAGACAATCAGGTAATAATCGGTAAAACCCATTTGGTTGATGACGGACAGCTCATATTCAAGCCGCCGCTCATATTCCAGGCGTGGCAGATTGCGAGGTAGTTCCAGTCGGCGATTGAGGCCGTCCAGGCACAGGCTGCCGAGATATTCCTCGTGCGTCCGGCCTTCCGGCACATCGAAATGGGGCAGATGCGTTTTGTGAAATTCCAGAATCACCCGGCAGCGTTCGGCGATCCGCGCCGTGTTGGCAAGCGCCTCCGGCACGTCGGCAAAAGCTTCCGCCATCTCTTCGGGAGCTTTGACATAAAATTCATCGGTTTCCATGCGCATCCGGTCGTCATCGCTCATCCGCTTGCCGGTCTGCATGCAGAGAAGGACTTCATGCGACTTGGCATCTTCTTTGCGCAGATAATGGCAATCGTTCGTCGCCACTAGCGGGATGCCCGTATCCTGACTGAGCCGGATCAACGCGCTGTTGACCAGCGTCTGCTGCGGAATGCGGTTATACTGCAATTCCAGATAAAAGTTGCCGCGGCCGAATATCCGGTCCATTTCCAAAGCCAGGTCGCGCGCTCTTTCCTGATCCTGCTGCAGGATAGCCTGCGGGATCTCGCCGCCCAGACAGGCAGACAAACAGATCAGGCCTTCCGAGTAACGCGCCAGTAATTCGTGGTCGACGCGCGGCCGATAATAAAATCCTTCGATAAAACCCAATGAAACCAATTTCATCAGATTGCGGTAACCGACGTTGTTTTCGGCCAGTAAAATCAGATGAGCCGGCTCCTTGTCCGTACCGGCTTCTTTATCCAGATGGCTGCGCGGCGCCACATAGACCTCGCAGCCGAGAATCGGTTTCAGCTGTTTGGCCATCATGGCATTGTAAAAATCTATAACGCCGTACATCGCGCCATGATCGGTTATGGCACAAGCCTGCATGCCCAGCTCAGCCAGACGGTCCGGCAAGTCGCGCAAGCGGATCGCGCCGTCTAAAAGACTGTACTCCGTATGCAGATGCAGATGAGTAAACGTGGTAACCGGCATGTTTCCTCCTCGATTACAAGGCGCTCCGAATCAGGCTTTCCACCCGTTCCCGCGCAGCGTCCAGCCGATGCCGGCAGTCGACCGGATCCGGACCGTAGAAACCGAAATAGATCTTGATTTTCGGTTCGGTGCCCGACGGTCTGACGCAAAA
Organism: uncultured Oscillospiraceae bacterium; assembly: GCA_964427795.1. Classification (GTDB taxonomy): domain Bacteria; phylum Bacillota; class Clostridia; order Saccharofermentanales; family UBA5734; genus JAYFQE01. Next base: position 1,423 of record CAYRWC010000290.1, read on the forward strand.
CCAATCCAAGTCCTGAAGCTCATAAAGCAGAACATTCGATTCCGGCAGATCCAGCGGCTCGTGGCGGCCCGTTCCCAGATCCAGGCGTTCCCGCTCCAGATAGTCCCTGACGGCGGCCACCGGCAGGCCGGTGATACCGGCGGCTTTATTCTGCCGTAAAAATGACATGCTGTTTGAGATCCGTTCCAGACCTTCCTTCCCCTCCTGATAAATGGAGAAAGAATATTCGGCCGCGTATCCGAAGCGCTGATAGAGCTCCTGCAGCAGATCATACAGGGTCAGGCCTCGTTCGCGGGCCGCGGCGGCCATCTCGCCGATCAGCATGCTGGTCACGACGGCGTCTTTGTCCCGTACGTCATGACCGGCCAAATAACCGAAGCTCTCTTCAAAACCAAATTGAAAATGCATGTCTCCCTGTTCGTCTTTTTCCTTGATCAGCTCCCCGATAAATTTGAAGCCGGTCAGACACTCAAAAAAAGACACGCCGTAATATTCGGCGATCCGGCGGGTCAGCTTTGTCGAAACAATGGTCGATATGACAAATGAGCGGGACGGTAAAATGCCGGCTTTCTTTTTTGCCGACAGGATATAGTCGGTCAGCAATAAACCGATTTGGTTGCCGCTGAGCACAATATAGGAACCGTCGCGGCCGCGGACACACAGACCGGTCCGGTCGGCGTCGGGATCCGTGGCAATGACCAGGTCGGCACTCTCGCGTTCGGCCAGGTTTATGGCCATTGCCAAAGCGGAACGTTCTTCCGGGTTGGGAAAGGCCACCGTTGAGAAATCGGGATCCGGCTTTTCCTGTTCCGGCACAACCAGGACCCGATCGAAGCCCAGAGCCGCCAGAATCCTGCGCACCGGCTTGTTGCCGGCGCCGTGCAGCGGTGTGTAAATGATTTTCATATCATGCTGCCGGCGCGCGGCATCGCCGTTGATCGACACACCGAGCAGCATGTCGTTATAAGCCTGATCCAATTCACAGCCTATATCAATCAGCAAATCCTGCGCGCGGGCTTGAGCTTCATCAGGCCAACGCAGTGCCGCCGGATTGCGGATCTCGTCCATGGCGCGGCTGACAATGGCCGCGTCTTCCGGCGGCAGCTGACCGCCGTCCTCGCCGTAAGCTTTGAATCCGTTGTATTTGGCCGGATTATGACTGGCTGTGATCATCACGCCCGCCGCGGCGCGATAATGACGTATGGCAAAGGACAGCATCGGAACCGGTCGCAGTTCATCCGACAAACGGACACGAATGCCGTGCCTTGCAAAAATCAAAGCCGTTATCAAAGCAAATTCCTTCGACCGGTGCCGCGAGTCGTAGGACACAACCAACCCCCGGGCACAAGCCTCCGGACCCCGTGCCAAGAGACAGCGGGCCAGACCTTCGCCGGCTTTGGCCACCGTATAGGCGTTCATACGGTTGGTGCCGGCGCCCAAAACACCGCGCAGGCCGGCTGTGCCAAACGACAAATCACAATAGAAGCGGTCTTCGATCTCGTCCGGATCGTCGGCGATCGCGCGCAATTCGGCGCGTGTATCCGGATCGAAAGCCGGATCGGCAGACCAGATCTGATATAAATCCTGGGCACGTGACATGAAAAATCCTCCCGCAATACCGGATCGCCGGCGGCGTTTAAGATTGCGGTACCGGCGGCGTCTTAATCCATTATATCATAGCCGCGCGGGCATCAGCTCAGACGGCCGCGGATCATGACCAGCAAGTCGCGCAGACGGGCCGCATCCTCAAATTCCAGTTTCCGGGCGGCTTCTTTCATTTCCTTTTCCAGACGCGCCGCCATCTTGCCCAATTCTGCCTGGCTTAAATGGTCAAACCGGCTGTCCAGCACATTCTCGGCCGCTTTTTCATCCAGTCCGGCTTCATCGGCGGCGTCCACGACGGTGTCGATCACATCGCGGACCTCCTTACGGACGCTGACCGGCGTGATGTGATTCGCTTCGTTGTAAGCCTGCTGGATACCGCGACGGCGATTGGTCTCCGCGACGGCGCGGCGCATGGATTCCGTAACCTGATCCGCATACATGACGACGTGGCCGTTGATATTTCGGGCGGCGCGGCCGATAATCTGGACCAGGGACGTTGTCGAACGCAGGAAGCCTTCCTTATCCGCGTCCAGAATGGCGATCAGGGACACTTCAGGCAGGTCCAAGCCTTCGCGCAGTAAATTGATGCCGATCAAAACATCGAAATTGCCATGACGCAAATCGCGCAGGATCTTCATCCGTTCAACAGTCTCAATGTCGGAATGCAGATACTGGACGCGCAGGCTTTCTTCCTTCAGGAAAGCCGTCAGGTCTTCGGCCATTTTCTTGGTCAGCGTCAAAACCAGAGACCGCTCGCCGCGGGCGGTCGTCGCGGCTATTTCGGCCAGCAGGTCTTCAATCTGGCCTTCAACCGGACGGATGGAAATTTCCGGATCGATCAGGCCGGTCGGCCGGATAATCTGTTCGACGACTTGACCGGCATGCTCCGCTTCATAAACCGAAGGC
>CAYRWC010000291.1:0-3901 GCA_964427795.1 uncultured Oscillospiraceae bacterium
ATTAGAGCGTCATGTTCCGGTGGACTGGTAGTGGCGTACGCCGAAAGACCAGAATACAAGCATAATCAATAAAAAAACAACCCCGGCCAACGGCGTGATGAAAGCCAGCCAGGGAGGCCAGCCAAAGACCGATTTACCTAAAATATAAGCCGCCGGCATATGGGTCGTCAATCCGTACGGCGCCAGATAAAGGAAAAGCCAGCGAAAACCACGCGGATAAATATCCAGCGGATACTGACAAGTGCTTCGGCCGCCATAAGTAAGGATGTTAACCAGCTCAATCGATTGGACAGACCAAAAACACAGCGTTGCTTCGATAATAAACAATCCAAGAAAGAGGCAGGCGCCGCCCAGAATCGACAAAATGAGGCAGATAAAACGGGCGGGAGTCCAGACCACCTGCGCTTGCAGGCTGCCAAAGATCAGACTGGCCAAACCCACCAGCAAAGTACCGATCCGCCGCGGATCCAACTGGCTGCAAAGAACACCGCCGATCGTCGATTGCGGCCGCAGGAGAATGCGGTCGAACTGGCCTGTGCGGACCAGCGTGCCGAAGGAGGAAAAACCGCGGCCAAATAATTCGATCAAGGCAAACGACAGCTGCATGAGTCCGAAAAAGAAAATAATTTCCTGGCTGCTCCATTGCCCCAGGCTATTAAACCGGTTAAAAAGCAGCAATACGGCAGCGAGCTCGCCGCCGGTCATAATCAGCATGGAAAAGCTTTGCAGCCAAAATGAAGTCCGGTATTGCATCTGGGCATTGATCAGGAGACGGGCAGATTTGAGATACAATCCGACGGATTGTTTGGTGGACTGTTTTGAAATCCGCATGATCAACCTCCTTGTATGACCAGACGTTTCAGATTATGGCGCCAGAGCAGGGAACCGCCGCCGGCCAGCAGGACGATCCAGATGATCTGGCGCAGCAGCATGGCCGGGAAATCGGTTAATGCCGTCTGGCCGGTAAACAGACGGATCGGCGCGTCGAGGCTTTGCGCAAAAGGCAGCGCCTGCAGCCAGCCCTGCCAGGCATCCGGAAACAGAGTCAGCGGTAATATATTTCCCGAGAAAAATAATGAGAACATGGAAATAATGTTGGTTATGCCGCGCGGATCGAGCGTCCGCATCGTTATTCCGCTCATCAGGGCGTCTAAAAAGCTGATGGTCATCATACCGAAAAATAGCGACAAAACAAACGCCGCCATTTGCGGGACATTATCGGGCCAATGCAGCCGCCAGGGTTCCGGCATGAAACTGGCAAGCAGAAGCAGCGGCCAGGCTCGCATAAGGCTGGAGGTTATTTTGTATGCCAATATGCGGACGGTCCAATAAGGATACAAACGGACCGGCCGGCATAGCTCGTAAACCAGATCACCCGACAGGATAGCCTGATTCAAGCTGCCGTCGCTGCCGAAAAGCAGCCGGAAAAAAGCTTGTTGAATCCAGACATAAGCCACGGTATCGGCAAAGGCGACCGGCGATTGGCCGGCTCGGCTGCCGGCTGTATCCAGAGCCTGATATAGAAAGATGAGGATCAGCCCGAAAAAGAGCTGGGTAAAAAAACCGCCCACGGCAGCCGCCCGGTATTGCATCTCCATACGGGCTCTGAGACGGAATGCGGTGCTCCAGGCCCTGCCGGTCGATGTGTCGCCAGACCGCCGACGGATTTTCTTCATCATAAAGCCATCTCCGCATACATCGCGGCGATCTGCTCGTCAAGTAAAGGAACCTTATCCTGGCTGTCCGGCGATTGGTAACGGCTGAGCAGATCCGGCAAGCGGCCGTCATAAAGCAAATGGCCATGGCCGATGACGAGGACCCGGCTGCATAACGCCTCAACATCGGTCATGTCATGGGTCGTCAACAGGATGGTGGTTCCGTGATTTTGGTTTTCCTGCTGAAGAAAAGCCCGTACCGCCAGTTTGCTGACGGCGTCCAAGCCGATTGTCGGTTCATCGAGGAAGAGCAGGCGGGGGCTGTGCAGCAGCGAGCCTGCCAGTTCGCAGCGCATACGCTGCCCCAGGCTGAGCAGCCGCAACGGCATCCCCAGAAGATCCTCTATTTGCAAATGATCAGTTAATTCATCCAGGCGATTTTGAAAGGCTTGCTTGTCCAGCGGGTAGAGATCCCGCAGCAGACGATAGGAATCGATGACCGGAACATCCCACCACAACTGGGTGCGCTGGCCGAAGACAACGCCGATTTCCGCGACATGGGTCCGTCGCTCTAGCCAGGGAACCCGGCCGTTGACCAGAACGGTGCCTGAATCCGGTACCAGAATTCCGCTGAGAATTTTCACTGTTGTTGATTTTCCGGCGCCGTTTGGCCCGATGCAGCCGATCAATTCGCCGGCTTCAATAGAAAACGACAAATCATCCAGCGCCGGGATGATCTGCCGCGCGGAACGAAATCGACGCCAAAAGCCGGTTGTTCCGGCGGAATTATGAGCGTCTGCAGCGGCGGCAGGTCCGGCCGGCCGAATCTTCTTCTTGCGCACGGTAAAATTCTTTTTGACATTGCAGACCGTAATATAAGACATAGGATCACCACCATGAAAAGCAGCCGAAGCTGCGGCCGGGGATACAGATCAGGCGACAAAGCCTGCGTCCGGTATATTCGGCGCAGGGTTTACTATTTTAATCCGTCATCGGATAAATGTCAAATTTAACTTTTGCTTTATACTGTGCTAAAATTACTTCGTTTTATTAACTTGCTTTTTAATGGGTTCTGCATTTTTCAAAAAATGATTAGGGGAGATATGGATATGAATTTTGAGCCGATGAAGACCTTTATGGATCGCTTAACCTCATGGCGCATACCTGGAAACACGGTCAGCATATGCCTCAATAACAAAGAGGTTTTTAATTATCAGTCGGGATACAGCGATTACGAGAATAAAATTCCGATGAGCAGGGATCGCCTCTTTAATATATATTCCTGCTCTAAGGTTACTACGGTTACCGCGGCGCTCCAGCTTTACGAGAAAGGCTATTTTCTGCTTGACGATCCGCTGTATGATTTTATTCCGGAATATCGGGAAATGTACATCAAAAGCGAGGAAGGCAAAACAATAAAAGCGGAAAATCCTATTACGCTTCGTCAGTTGTTTACAATGACCTCGGGGCTTTCATACAACACGCACACGGCTGCGTTTGATAAGGCGCGCTCGCTTACGGACGGCAAAATGAACACCCTGACGGTTGCAAAATGCATCGCGTCCGACCCGTTGCTGTTCGAGCCCGGAACAAGGTGGCAGTACAGCCTGAGTCATGATGTTCTGGCCGCGGTTGTTGAAGTGATATCCGGCAAGAAATTTCGCGATTATGTCCAGGAGCATATCTTTGATCCGCTTGACATGCACGAATCGTATTATCATAACGAAAGTGTCCGGGATAAAATGGCTCCGCAATATATCTATGAAAATACAAATGAAACAGACCTGGTTAAGTTACAGTCTTCTGCGGATAACAAGCCGCGCGGGAGAATCGTCAGACACGATAAATCGGATTTAGATTTAGGCAGCGAATTTGACAGCGGCGGCGCGGGAATAACAACGTCGGCGGCGGATTACTCGAAATTTGCTTCGGCGCTTGCCAACTTGGGCATGGGAGCAAATAAGGAGAGAATCCTGGCCGGAAGCACGGTTGAACTGATGCGGTGCAATCAGCTCAATGAAAAAGTGATTAGAGATTTTACATGGAGTCAGCTTAAAGGTTACGGTTATGGTTTGGGCGTGAGAACGCTCATGGATAAAGCCGCAAGCGGATCCACGGGAAATTTAAAAGAATTCGGATGGGGCGGCGCGGCAGGCGCAACCGTACTTGTCGATGCCGACATCGGGCTTTCGATGTTTTATGCTCATCATATGCTCAATCCTAAGGAGGAGTATTACCAGCCGAGG
>CAYRWC010000292.1:0-3879 GCA_964427795.1 uncultured Oscillospiraceae bacterium
ACCCAGCCGGTATCCAAGGTAAAGTTCCAGCTTGTTTTTTCATAGAAGAAATCCATGGCACAATAGCCGCCCAAATCGGCGAATTCCATGTAATGATTATGATAAGCCAGTTTCAAACCTGCGTCCTCCAGCTTTTTGGCAGCGGGGGTCAAGTCGGCGATCATTTTTTCAACTTGAACGACCCCGTCCGTCAGATATCCGCCGGGATAGCCGATACCGACCACATCCGCTCCGAGCAGTTTGTGGTTTTTGATCACCGTATCGGTTTCCCCGATGATCTCCGGAATCTCCGTATGAGTCAGGCCGATATGCAGATCAAATTCATCGGCATATTCGCGGGTCTTTCGCGCGTCATACGCAAAACCGCTGATTTGTACCGAGTTGTAACCGATTTCCTTCATGGTCTTAAAGGTGGTGCGGATCCCTTCGTCGGAATCGCACCGGGTGCAGACAGAATAGAGTTGAGCGCCGATAATCATTGAAAACCTCCTAAAAAGTACAATTTTCTCGCATGCTTATTATTAATATGTGATACCGCAATTAAATTACCTCTTTTCGCGCTATCAGGCAAGCGAACTTGATCGATTTTCAAACATTGCGTTTCCTGTATTCAGTCGGCGTGATGCCCGTCAATTTTGAAAAATTCACAATGAGCTGCTTTGAACTATTGTAGCCGCACCGGGTTGCAATATCCTTTACGGCCATACAGGTTTCGGTTAGCAGCTCCCTGGCTTTATCGATACGCTTTATGGTCAAATAAGACTTAAAATTAATATAATTTTTACTCTTGAAGTACTTTGTAATATAATTTGGCGTCAGATTGACCGCCGAAGCGATGTCGTCAAGTCCGATATCACGTTCGATATTGTTCTCAATATATTTCAATATGTTCTTCATCATATCCGTATGCATTTCACCGTCATAGAATTCGGTTATTGCCTCGTAGTTTTCCAGCATGATCTTTACGCGGCTTTCGACCGCTTCGGCACTCAACGCCGCGCCGGAATAAGCGGAATACTTGATTTTTTCGCGAGCCGATACATCCATGTTCTCATAGACTCTTGTCAGATATAATTCGAACACATCGATGAGCTGCAAGTATTCCTTAAAACTGATTTCCCGGTCAAGATTGTTTTTCAGTGAGTTCTTGATCGTTTCCATGACCAATTGGCTGTTCCCGGAAATGATATAGTTGTACAACATGCTTTCGATGTTGCTCGGCAGTTCATATCCGACATATGGATAATCATACTCGGCATCATAAACCTCTTCGTCTCGGAGCACCGCGCTTCTGCTGTCAAGGGCCCGCACCGCGTCGCAATATGATTTGCCGATGCCATACACATCGTGATATTGCCTGCCCGCGGCAATGATTGTATTCGTACTGTTCAACATCAGCGCACATTGCCTGAGGATAACGTCCCGCGACAGTTCATGCCGGAGATAGACAATCAGCACATATTCTTCCTTATGCCGCTTAAAGACCGACACAACGCCGTCGGTAAAGAAACGTTTAATCGCTTCTTCGATATCGTCGTTCACTGGATCGGCATAGATCACAACGGCCATATAATCGCCGTCGCGCAGCTCGATGGACAACGTGCTCAACATATCCTCCAACCCTTTTTCGCTTTCCGGATCTTCAATAAGCTTTCTGAACACGGACTCAAGGATCATCGGCGTGCTGCGCGTGACAAGCTCCGTCATCGTACGGTTATTTTCAAGAATCGCATTGACATTATGCTCAATAACGGCAAATTCATTATCACCGCTGCGGTTTCCGGCGGTAACGATCAGATCGGCCGCGTTATACAACGGCCGGTATATGCGTCCGGCTATACAAAAAGATATAATAATGCCTAAAAACATCGTCACGGCAATAATGATCAACGAGATAGCGAGCGATATTTTTACCTCGCCCGTTATCATCTCTATTGGCGTAAGCGCTATAATATTCAATTCCTTAGTCGAGGTGCCGCCGTTGAGAACGAGATACCCGTTTACATTGTTATTTTTAATAGCCAGATGAATCAGATTGTCATCTCGCTTTTCCGATAAATAACCGATAATGTTCATCTCGGAGTCCGTTATACAGACGATGCGGTCCTTGATAAATTGACGAAAGGTTTCCATATCCTGCAGCTTATTGATATTAATTTCCATGCAGAGCGTCGCAAATTTTACGTTGCCTGAATAGATCGATTGCAGGACATAGATGGAGGAGCCGTCTTCGTTCATCCGAAGCGTAAAACGATGACGCTCCTTGACGAGTTCCTGCCAGGCTGCCGCCTGGCCGCCAAAATATTTCTCTAAATATAGAGCTTGATTGGTTACGCCGTTTTGATCAATGACAAAGTCATATTTCTCCTGTGCGATAAATACATTTTTAATGTTTTTATCCGCGATATAAACGATATAGAGCTTAGAAATAACGTCTGTTATTTCCTTGTTATCTTCATAAGACTGTATATTCCGGTCGTAATGAAACAATTTATCCACGACGCTGCGATTCCCGATAATGGAGTTTATCGCCTGGTATGATTTGTCGATCACACTGTTAAACTGTTCAACACTATATTTGAGATTGATTTCCTGAGCTTCTCTTTCCCGTTCAATCATCGTACCGCGCAGGTAGTACAACAAGGCGATGCTGACAGCTGCAAAAACAGCTGTCAGCGTCACCACCATAACAAGTAATTGTAAATAGAAGCTCCGCAGCTTGTACTTTTTCAAAATCTGTACCAATTTATACTTTTTGTTCATCGGTACACCTCTAAATCTTCTATCTATGACGACATAACCTATTATATACAAACTGCAGAAACATTCTTCTGTTTACCGCCAGTTGCCGGAGAATTTGGCCATGCCCTTGCTGTTGAGGATTTCGCAGACCTTATCCATATCGCCGTAACCGGCAAGCTTCGTCATAAAGGTATCCCAATCCTTAGTGAGACTCATATCGCCCATGATGAACTTGACGATGCATTCGTTAAGATATGTGTTGACCGGAGCGGTAATGTCTGAGATCTCTGTATTTTCTTCTTCGGTCAAGGTCGGATAACCGTAATTATATGCCGGAGTCAATTTGCCGGAATCGAGCAGCGCCATCTGACTGTCGATCGCTTTATAAATTTCCGGAGACTCTTCAATCATACGTACGGCGCGCACATCGCAAATACCGAACGCTCTCAGCCACGGGCTCCGCCAGTAACCAAAATCAGACATGCTCTTGGTTCCTTTAAAATTGCCATACGCAGTGCTGACAACATCGTCTTTATAGTAATTGAGACCGTCGTTTCCAACGGTGTAGGACTCGCCTTCAATACCGAAATAAGCCAGTGTAGCAACATCATCGCTGAATAAGGTGTCAATGCAGGAAGCAAGCAATTCAGGATGCTTAGTATTTGCACTAGTAAAGCAAGCCCAGTTGCATACGCCGTCGGAAGACTGGTCAACCGTGATGCGCGCGTCCGTGCCGCGGGGCGTCGGGAACAGCTGGATTTCAAAATCGGATTCCGCGCTGAACGGCTTTGAGAAGTCGACTTTAGTATGAGAGAATCTGGATTGGTAGTCGTGCGTGAAAGCAAACTTGCCGCCATACAGGAAATCAAAGACCTGATCTTCGGTTTGCGTATTAATTTCATGATCGATCAAATTTTCTGTCCACAGGGTATTCATAAACGTCAGGAAGCCCTTAAGCTCGCTGTCGCCTCTGGCCGGACCAAAATCCCATTTGTTTTCAGCCGGATAATAAGCAAGCGCCATATCACCGCGATTTTTAAACATCAGGGACACCGAACCCATCAGGGCAATTAAACCGTCCCGGCGCTGAATAGGCGTAATGTTTTTCTCGGCTTTAACCTTACGGCAGGCGTCAAG
>CAYRWC010000293.1:0-3846 GCA_964427795.1 uncultured Oscillospiraceae bacterium
TTCAGACTTATCTAGGCCATCAGGGAGACGACCGCGACATTCTCTCCGGCATCGGCGAGCCTCTGGATACTTATCTGCGCCGTGTGTCGCCCGACAAAGCCGATCAAATGAAAGCGGCTTATCTGGCGTATAATCATCATCGGCTGGAAACCCATGTCGGCATTTTTGTCGGCATTCCGCAGATGCTCGCGGGACTTGCCGGACGGGGCGTTCCTTTGGGGGTCGTTACATCAAAACGCCGCGACGCCGCGGCGCGCAGCCTGGAGCAATTCGGACTGACGCCTTATTTTCAGACCTTGATCACCAAAGAATCAACCGCGCGGCATAAGCCGTATGCCGATCCTTTGTGCGCCGCGATGCACGACCTGGGTCTCGATAATCCGCGTCAGGTTGCTTATGTCGGCGACAGTCTGCATGACCACGCTTGCGCACGCGCCGCCGGCTGTATCAGTATATTGGTCGGATGGAGCGCCATGCCGCTGAACGGCCTGAAAGCCGCCGGACCCGATATCTGGCTTGAGCGGCCGTCCGATTTGCCGGTCTGGTTTGACCGGGGCTGCCCGATCGAATCGGTACAGGACGGCTCTGCGGTGTTTATGGGCGTTAAGCCGGAATGCATGGAGGAAAATTGATGGCAAGATATGGCTATATGCTTTTGGATCAAGCCGATGCGGATGTTAGCCGCCAGGCGCTGCAACTGGACAGTATCGGCGGGTTTGACCGTATTTTTGTCGATCGCCATTTACACGAAGACAGCGGCCGGGAGCAGCGTGCCCGGCTGATTGCCCTGCTTCAGCCCGGTGATGTCGTTTACGCTGCTGCTGCGGACCGCTTTTGCGATCATCTGCGCGATTTTTTAAACTGTCAGCATCAAATTGCCGCTTCAGGTTCCGACATCGTCCTTTTGCAGGAGAATCTGGACAGCCGGACCAATGCCGGCCGTCAGACCATCCGTGTTTTACAGGCTTTTGACCGCCTCGATTTCTCCTATCAATCCGACCGGAAAAAGGCCGGCATCCGGCAGGCGCGCGCCGACGGCCGCCGGATCGGCAGGCCGCCGGTATCCATTCCGCCGGGATTCCGGGAAATATGCCGCGCCTGGGCCGAAGGTAAAATCAACGGCCAGGAAGCTGCCCGCCGCAGCGGTCTGCGCAGCACCAGTTTTTACAAAAAGGCGGCGGAATTGGGCTTTCAGGCGCCGCCAAGACGTAAAAAAATGTGAAAACGCCATATTGCTGTCACAATGATCCGGTATGATCATGTCGGAGACAGATTGTTTATCTCTGCCCAACTGTGTATAATAAGCCGGTATGGCTGATTTCAGGTAAAGGATGGATCGAGCATGAGCGATGCCAAAAAAAACCCGGAAAAGTGGAAAGCTGAAGAAATGCGGGCTCAGCGTAAAACCCGCCTGGCTCAGATGAAATCGAAAGACGGAGGCAAAAAACCCGTTCGCAACCGCAATCCGATCGCCCGCCTGCTGGTTGTACTGATCCTGGTTGTCGCCTTGCTGATAACCGGCGTATGGACGGTGATCCGTTTAGGCATACCGCAGCGGAGTTTGACGGCTCTGACGGTTGGTTCGCAGAATATCCGCGCGGCGGAACTGAATTATTATTATTATATGCTTTTACAGAATTATAGTTTGGATCCGAATGATTCCGACAGCCAGGAAACCTTGAAGGCGGCCAGCGGCGTTGAAGGATTCCCGACAAATGCCGATTATCTGAAGGACCTTGCGGCCAAACAACTGCAGCAGAACGTAATTCTGGCCGATCAGGCTGCTCAGAACGGCGTAGTGCTTGATGAAACAGAAAAGGCGCAGATCACGTCCTATTTTGCGAGCCTGTCGTCGGCTGCTGCCAGCGCCGGCGTAACTTATGAAAACTATCTGGCCTCCACTTTTGGCACCGGCGCTACGGAAGAAGCTTTACAGCCGATTCTCGAACGCTATCTTCTGGCTTATAAGTATGCCGATGTGAAGAAGGCATCCTTTACCTTTACGGACGATGAGATTGCTGCGGCTTATGAAGCGGATAAGGATACTTATGATGTTGTAACCTACCGCGTGTTCTACATCCCGTCCAATGCGGCTTCCGGCGCGACCGACGCCGAGAAGACCAAGGCTATGGAAACTGCCCGGAACAGCGCCAACGAGATGCTGGGCAAGATAACGGACAGCGCTTCTTTCCATGATTTGAGCATCGAATATGCTGCCGAGGCCGATAAAACCAAATATGAAGACGATGCCCAAACCTTGAAAGAAAACGCACATAAGAGCGATGTCACCTTATCGGCGCAATCAACCTGGCTCTTTGACGCGGCGCGTAAAGCCGGCGACAAGACGGTTATTGAATCGACATCCGGTTATTACGTGCTCTATTTCGATTCGCGGACCAAACCGGTTTACCAGCATATAGCCGTGCGCCATATCTTGATCAGCGCGGCCAAGAGCACGGCGACCGAGGCGGAAATCACCACGGCGAAAACCAAAGCCGAAGCGATTCTGGCAGAATACGAAGCCGGCGCGAAGACCGCGGACGCGTTCGGCGAACTGGCCAAAGCCAACAGCGCCGATTCCAATGCCGCGCAGGGCGGCTTGTATTCCGACGTCGCTCCGGGCGACATGGTTGCCGAATTCAATGACTGGTGTTTCGACAAATCGCGCAAAGCCGGGGACACGGGGATTGTTCAAACCGATTACGGTTTCCATGTCATGTATTATGTCGGCGAAGCCGGAGAAGACTGGGCTTTGAATGTCTCCAGCAGTCTGCAGACGACGGCTTACAACAACTTTTTAACTGAACAGGAAAAGAATTACCCCTATACTTACAATTCCTTGGGCATGCGGTTTGTTCATTAATCGGCGGAACGGAGATCTTCTGATTGAACCCTGATGATCGGATATAGCGGGAGCCGGCGCCGGCAGGCGGCGGCTCCTTGTCTGTACCGGCAGGCGAAAACAAAGGCGAAATATTCGCCGGTTTGCCCTAAAATAATCGCTATTGTATCAAGAATGGGAATGATTTGACGAAATAAAAAAAAGGTGTCATTTTGCGTTGACACTGAACGATCTGAGTGCTATTATTTTATAACGCGTCATAAGGTGGAGGCGTATCGCTTGCGCTTTCTGGCCGCAAAAGACTCTTTTTATGTCAATTATAGCATGTGCAGGGGAGTCGTCAATATTCTATTGTGACTGACCAAAAAACGGCCAGGCCGGAAAAATGCGTGAGGTGATCATTAATGGTGCGTCCCGTCAAACTGGGAAGAGCCGAGAGAATGTCCTACTCAAGGATCGACGAGGTTATTGACATTCCGAACCTGATCGAAATTCAGAAAAACAGCTATCAGTGGTTTCTTGATGAAGGATTAATGGAAGTCCTGCATGATGTCTCTCCGATAACCGATTATTCGGGAGACATTGAGTTGTCGTTTATCGACAAGGAATTTGACATCAACAACCCGACGTATTCGATCGAAGAATGCAAGGAACGCGATGCCAACTTTGCCGCGCCGCTGCGGGTCAAAGTCAGACTGCATAATCGCAAAGACGACATACTCAAAGATCAGTATATCTATATCGGCGAATTCCCGATCATGACCGATACCGGAACCTTCATCATCAACGGCGCCGAGCGGGTCATTATCAGCCAGCTGGTTCGTTCCCCGGGCGCTTACTTCGACATTACGCGCGATAAAACCGACAAGGATCTGTATTCGTCCCAGATCATTCCCAACCGGGGCGCCTGGCTGGAATACGAAACCGATGTCAATGATTTGCTTTGGGTTCGGGTTGACCGCACCCGTAAATTTCATCTGACGATTTTTCTGCGTTCGCTGGGC
>CAYRWC010000294.1:0-3834 GCA_964427795.1 uncultured Oscillospiraceae bacterium
TTTCCGACATATGCCGCTTTCACTCATGATTATAGCCTGATTCCGGCATATGTCAATAACTTTTTTGTAAAGCTCATTTACTGCTCTTAATAAACAGAAAGCGCCGGGGTTTTGGTGAAAATCATGAACACAGCATCTGAAACGAGTTAAATACCTTGACCCGATTAATTATTATTTTTGTAAAGCTGCCGATATATGATATGCATATATATATAAGAAGGGAGAATAGGACATGACAGATAAAGAAAAAATACCGGATGATCGGCTGCAACAGGTAAGTGGAGGCGGATGGGGGATGAAGGATCCCTTTCATCCGGTAGTCCCGATATTTCGTTTCAGCAGATTTGCGCCTGCCGGACAGAAAGACGAACAGGGCAGAGAATTGTGCGCCAATCGTCAGAATTATCCGGACTGCGGGGGCTGTACGGACTTTTGTGAAAATGGATGGCGCTCAAATGACGATTGACGCACGGGCCATTAACAGGAGGATCATGATGCCGATTAACACTGATGAGTCTCGCCTGCTAAAAGTAACATCCCGCTGCGAAATGGCTAAAAAAGCGATAGTAAAGAAAAAAAGAGGAATAAATGAAGTTTAACGTACTTTACAAGAAAACAAGCTTGTACTATGTTTAAACGATGCCGGCATGGATCGATCGATTATGGTTTATGAATTAACGGGAAAGCCGCAGGGGCGAACCGGCATGAAACAAAACATCCTATATGGAGGATCAGATATGTCAGAGCAACATACAGCTGCCGGGAACAATATATTCCAGACGCAATTTAAACAGAGTCGCCGGGATGTTCAAAAAGCAGCTGTGTTGTTTATCAGCGGCCAGTCGAACGCTCACGCGCATGGGCAGGCGATGAAGGCCTGTGACCGCATCGAGACTCCGCTGAAAAACGTTTTTTCATTAGATCGGAATCCAAACCAATCTTTTGATATCACAGATGTGGTATGGAGTGGTTTTACGACCAAAGGGAAAAATCTCGGCGAGACTCAGGACGATACCTATTCTTTCGCCTACTTTTTCGCAAAGTTGTGGCAAAACGCCGTTGATCTCGGGGCATGCCTGCCGGATCTTTATATTGTTCAGATCTCGATAGGCAGCCAGGGAATCGTGAACGGCATGTGGAATCCGGACACGGAAAAGATCATGCAGCCCGGCGTTCTTGGCACGGTTAACATTTCGCTTTTTCCATGGGCTTTGCAGGTGAATCAACTGGTATTGCGTCATTTAAGCGCTCGGGGTAAAAATCCGTTTGTTATCGGGTGGCACTGGATCGGTTCCGAACAAGACGCGTGGGAAGGCGGTTTTGATCGCGCCGATTTTCTACAGCGCTACGATTATTTCTTTGATTCCATGCTTCAGTCGATGGGGGAGCCGTGTTCGGTCTATCTCTATAAGCTGTGTTTTCAGAAATTTTGTCTGGAAGCAAATATTTCGTCACGCGGAATCGATGTTGTAAACGATGCTCTGCAGCGGCAGTGTAAAAGACATGATAACATGGTTTTCATTAAGACCGACCGATGTCCGTATTGGGATGAAAACGCGCCGCATGATGGAATTTTTGCGGCGGACAACGCCCATTACCTGCCGGAAGTGCAGCAGTGGTTTGCCAAACGGTTTTATACCGAGATACGAAAAAAATTTCACCAGTAATAAATGGGCTATTTGCGGCACCGTATGTGATAATAATGATGATATAATAACACTTGATTAGCTTCAAACTGGATGAACTAAACGCAGAATTGCGGTCGGAGGGATTTTTATGTGGGATAAATTCAAGGTAAAAAGCTTTATTTTTTCCGAGCGCGGCGCCGTGATCATTTATCCGAACTGTAAGCCAAACGGCAGGCTGCTCCTGAAGACAGAGTACCTTGATGCGTTTCCTGATTTTGATGTCGCGATGCTGGAACGCGGTTATCATTTGATCCATATTGCACACCGTTCCCGCTGGGCTCCCGATGGAGAAACCTCGATTATGGCGGATTTCGCGCGCTTTTGCGCCAAGGAACTGCAAGCTTCAGAGCGTTGCGTTCTCGAGGGCATGAGCTGCGGCGGCCTGCAAGCCGCTCGCTTTGCGGAGTTATATCCGGAGCTGACGGCCGTGATGTATCTGGATGCTCCTGTCCTGAATATTCTTAGCATGGCCGGCCTTGGCGAATGCAAGGATGAATCGGTCGGGTCCTTCTGGAGGGAACTCGTCTCGACCTTCGGCGTAAGCAAATCGACGATCGTTAATTTTAGAAAGAGCCCTATTGACAAAATGGAACCGTTGATCGAAAACCGGATTCCGGTCATCATGTTATACGGTAATGCGGACAACACGGTGATCTATGAGGAAAACGGCAAGGTTCTGGAGGATTATTATCAGGAAAACGGCGGAACCATGCAGGTGATCGCGAAATCGATGTGCGGCCACCATCCGCACGGGCTTGACGATCCATCGCCGATAATAACATTTATTGAAGCACATTTATCGTAACGGCTTATTGGAAACAATTTAATACATACATTATTGGAGGACGATATGAAGCTTGTTGCAATGAAATGTCTGAGTTGTGGCGCAAATATTGATCTGAACTCCGATAAAAAAGTTGCGTATTGCCCTTATTGCGGCGCCAAGATGCTTATCGATGATGAAATCCAGAGAGTTGAGTTGTCCGGGAAAGTTGAGGTCAGCGGCATCCCGACCTTGGACAGGCTTTGTATCAATGCGGAAACCTTTATTGGCATAGGTGATTTTAAAAACGCCGACCGGATTATCGAAGAAATATATAAAAACTACCCCAATGATTATCGAGGCTACTTTTTAGCATTGCTCAGAAAAACACGATCCGAAACCTATACGCATTCCGCGCTTTCGGATACGCCAAAATACAACGTTTATTCTTTTTACAACGCAATACCACGGATCAATGATTTGTGCCGTTTGGCTAATAAAGCCCTTCATTTTGCGCCTGAAGAAAAAAAGAGCGAAATAAAAGACATGGCCGGTTATTGGCTTATGCCTCTGAAAAGAATTAGTGAAGACGCAAGAGCAAAAGTACAGGAATACTATCGGCTTGAAGAAATTTGTCATGTTCAGGAGCAAGTAATCAAACAAAAAATCGATGATGCCAATAGCGTTTATGCAAGCGAGGAAGCGAAAAAAAGGCGGTTGGGCATAGGCGCGGCTGTTTCACTGGCGGTATTTATTTTAGGATTTTTTATGGTCCTCGTACATCCAGCGTTCAGCCTGCTTTGTCTTGCCGGATTAATCAGTACGATTCTATTTTTGATTTCATATTTTATAGCCAAATCGCATATATCGAAAATGAAAAGGAATATCATTGGTATTTCGTCGGGACTGAACCGGATTATGCCGGAAAACGGGCATTCGTTCTGGCCTGACAATCAAGGATCGCCGGAGTACATTAGCGAAGCGCTGGATACCTACTTTTCGAGCCTTAATCGCTTCTGTGAAAGCAAATGATCATCTTATTTATCAAGTTTCTGCCGGTTCCATAGCCCGGTCTACGCTTCTGCCGGACCGCAGGTTTCGAACCAAAACAACGTTTGGCTGTTCTGGCTGCTTACGCCGTAATGAACCTTGTGTTGGTCGAAAATGCTTTTCACAATAGCTAAACCGAGTCCGGTTCCCAAAGGCCGGCCGGAATCAAGCCTGTCGGCCCGATAATAGCGTTCCCAGATTTTATTTAACGCCTCTGCCGGGATCGGGTCGCCGGTGCTTCTTATTTCTATCCGGCTAAGGGAACCCTGTATGACAGCCGTTATTTCGACGATCGATTCCGGGAAAGCATGATTTATGGCATTATTCAGAAGA
>CAYRWC010000295.1:0-3810 GCA_964427795.1 uncultured Oscillospiraceae bacterium
TGCTGATGGGAACATCTTTCTCGCCCGTTTCATAAGATTCCAGCAATTCCAGGTCGATGCCCAGCCTGGCAGCCACAACGGCGGCGCTTTCGCCGACGCTGTCCCGCAATTCGCGGATCCTGGCGGCAATTTCCTGACGGCTGTTTTCTGACGCGTTCACGGTCATCCTTCTCGACCCCCTCATTTTTTTATACTAGATTATAACATATCGGGCTTGCGGCTCCCATAGCATTTGCATTTCGTTAATAAAACTTCCGCCCTGACGAGTCAAAGGCGGAAGTCGGAGGTTTTTCGTTATTGCGCCGGCGCTGCGGCGTTAACAAGAGACCGGAGATCAGTCGATAGCCTGGATGTGCAATTGGGAAGCCAGATCGCAATCGATCGCCACCACGCCGTCTTGCGCCAGATAGGCAGTCCAGTCTTCCTGTGTCATGTTATAATTGACGACCGTATCAAATTCCTGATTGGCGGCCGCATCCAGAGCGGTTGTTTCGATCAGGAAATACTGTCCCGAGCCTTGCCAGGTTTCAACAGCCACCTGCATATGCCCGGGCAGCAGAATCAACACGGCGTGCATGTTGGTCGCCTGAATGGCGGAAGCCATGGTCACGGCAGTTTCGGCGCACAGACCGCCTGCCGAATTGATAACCTCGGCCGGAGTGGCGATTCGCTGCAGCTCCGTGCTGGTGGCGCTGAAGGGCGACATGATATATTTGACGCCCATTTTTGAAGCCAGGGCATGCATCATGCTGACAACCTGGGCATAAGTTATTTGCTCCTGGCTCCAATCCGCTACCTGCTGATAACCGACAATCGCGTCGAGCTGTCCGCTGGTCAGTTCGTTGCAAGAATCGGCCGACAAGCGCAGCAATTGCCGGATTTCTTCGGCTTCCGGCGTAACCCAGGCCAATATATTCTCATAATAAGGCGTGCCTTCGGCATCCTGCCATTGCATATCGTAACGGGAATAAAGCTTAACCGGCCGCGAGTCCTGAACAATAATCTTATTTTTATTCAAATCTGTTACGGTCACGTTGATCTGGGCATCTTTGGAAGAATTGAGATTCTGGGCGGCGTCGGTCAGCATAGGCGGATGAATGCTGATTTCCGTCTCCGAGCGGGTTACCGTTATTTTCTGTTCATATTTCTGAGTAAAACCGGGAATCTCCACGCTGACCAACGCTTCGGTGCTGCCTTGATCAGCCCAGCATTGCAGATAAACAATATAATCCATAGATCGGTAATTGGCGGGGATAATGACATCCGGCGCTTTATAATTGCACGATATATTGACATCGGTATCCGCAATCAGATTGCTGGGGAAAGGAATCAATTCGATATCGGTAACCGGTGAAGCAGTCTCCTGTGTCGTCCCGACGGAGCGGGACGTATCGGAAGGATCATGGCCCGGGCCTTTCAGCAGAGCGGATATGCCTATGATAATCAAGATAACGATAACGACCGCGCCGGCGCTGATTCCGATGATCAGACCGGTCTTTTTCTGTTTTACGGCCGGCTGAACCGGTTGAATCGGCTGCGCGGGAGCGGCCGGCTGGGCCGGCTGAATCGGCTGCGCGGGAACGGCCGGCTGGATCGGCTGCGCGGGAACGGCCGGCTGAATCGGCTGGGCGGGAACGGCCGGCTGGGCCGGCTGAATCGGCTGCGCGGGAACGGCCGGCTGGACCGGCTGAATCGGCTGCGCGGGAACGGCAGGTCGGACTTGCTGGGCTTTTCCGCATATATGGCAGAAGGATTGATTGTCTTCCAATTTAGTACCGCAATTCGAACAAAAATGACTCATTAGCCTATCCTCCCGTCAACCGTTTTCCAGCTGCCCGATATTCTGGGTAATCCAGTCCTTCAGGCCGTTGCTGGTTGTTTGTATCTTGGCGATCTCTTGTGCGAGCTTGCTTTCGCGATCGCTCATATCCTGGTCGACACTGCCGATAATTTTATCAAAATGACGGGTCAGGATATCCATACGGTATTGGGCGGCGTCAATACGCAGCGGATCATTCAGAGCCACGGCCTGCAGTGTGTAGAGTACGGCTTCATTCATCTGTTCCAGCGCGTCGATCAGGTTTTCATTCATATTTTGCAGGAATGACGGCACACTCTGGCTTTTGAGCAGATCTACCGTGGCGACCAGCGCGTTATTGATGGTCTGATATGTCCCTTCCAGATCGTTTGCGTCATAATAATTAAGAGACTCCAGATTAGCTCCCATCGTAATCAATGCCGATGAATAATTCATGATTTGCTCGTATTCCGACAACAATTCGCCGGTCAGAACAAACATCGCCCGCTCCGAATCCCGGAACCGGGTCAAATCCTCGAGATTTGGCACCGACCGGCTGTCTATGGCTGCCAGAGTCTCTTTAACCGATGTTTGATAACCAGTCAGAATGCCCAGATACCGGGTGATTGCTTCCACAGTCACCGCTTCCTGGTCATCGGCCGTATTTTGATTCAATAAATCAAGATCCGCATCGGCCAATAGATTGTCTATCACTTTCAGATCATCCAAAGATGTTTCTAAATAATCAAGGACAGGCGTTTTATTTGAGCCGGCGGCAATAACCTGAGGTTCAAAAGCCGCGGCCATAATATCCCGGCTGACGCAGCCGGTCAGGATCAGACCACAAGCTAAAAACAAAATAAACCAGCGAAACGATCGGGAAAATCGATTGCCCATTACCATGAGTATATCCTCCAAAGCTGTCGTTTGTGCTTGACTGATCTGTCACAATTATGCCACATTTCCAGAGACTAAGCGATAGTTTCCTCAGAAATATCAGGACTTTTAACCGGACAAAACGAATTAGCGGCAGTCAGTCGGCTGCCGGCTTCGCGGAGCCGGCGCTTAGCTCCCGAAACATCGCGAGCGCTTCACAGGCTTCGGCGTTCAGGTCCAGCCAGGATCCGGCCTCGATGCTCAGATTCCCTGTATAACCGGCATTTTGCAGGGTATTGATCAGGTTTCCCTGACTCAGGCGGTCCCGTCGGCCGGGGATTTTACGGCCCAGCAGAGAAGCGGTATGCACATGGCACAGATCCTTGCCGACGATATCCAGGACAGCCAGATCCTCCCGCTCCACCATCATGTGATAGTAATCGGCCAGAACCTTGAAATGGTCCTGCTGAACGGATTGGGCGACAAGCCAGGCTTCTCCGGTCCGATTGATAAAATTGCATTCGATCGCGTTAAGCGGTTCAAAAGCCAGAGTTATGCCGTAATGCGCCGCGACGGAAGCCGCCATAGCGGCAAAAGCCGTCAGCTGTTTCCAGGCTTGGCCGGCCGGGAAACCGGCCGGTATGCCGCGGGAACCCGAACTGCCGAAAACGACGATCTCCGCGCCCAGACAGGATGCCCGGGCCAAAGCGCCACGAACATACCGCTCGCCGGCCGCGATGTCGGCAGCGGGACCGACGACAGGTACGGACCGGGTCAGGAAGCCGTTGCAGACCAGACATGCAATGCCGCATTTTTCATATTTTTTAAGGGCTTCTGCAAACTCAGTGTCCGGTAATTCAGCCAACGGTGCCAGCGGCGTCTCCAGAAAATCATACCCCCAGGATTTGATCAGAGATGCCTGCTCAATACCACCGCAAAATCCAAATTTCATAATAGTCCTCCTCTGTCGAACAATGATGCGCACAGCCGGTTCTCTTGCCGGTCAAGATTCATTGTAATAGTCCGTTTTACAAATAGCTATACGAAAGGGCCATAATATGCTAATCTTTGGTGGAAATACTAGCAGAGGGTGACTTATATGTCTTTTCTTTCCGGTTTATTTAAATCCGAAATGC
>CAYRWC010000296.1:0-3798 GCA_964427795.1 uncultured Oscillospiraceae bacterium
TCGTCCAAATCAAACGGATAACCGGCGATGAAAAAGGCCATCAGGTAACAACGCGAATTCAACTGCCCGGTCCTTACGCGGTTGTCCGGATCGGCGGAACCGAAAAACGGCGCAGCAAGCTTCTGGCATTTCCGCCGGAGCAGCAGGAAAAACTCTTTCAGATGGATCTTGTCCGCCTGCAAGCGCTATGGAAGCATATTCAGGACGACAGTACATCCGGTCCTGCTCCCAGACGGCTTTATCCTTTAGGTCAGCCCCTCTATACGGCTCTGATCTCTTTTCTATCCGCGAAAACACGACAGATCCGCGTTGAAGGAGATGTCTTGTTTGCCCGGGTGTATCAGCAGATTCAGGAACTGATGCCGGAATATCTGCCGCTTCTTTCTCTTTACAGGCCGGGAGACGGGTATGGCCTGGCATCGGCTCTGAGTTTGGCCGGATTGCCCGACCAGCTGCGGCGTAATAAAGTATGGCTTGATCATGGCGGTTATATTATTATCGAACACACAGAAGCGCTGACGGTTGTCGATGTGAACAGCGGCCGTGATATTCAAGGCAAAGCCGACGCTGATCTGCGTCTCCGGACCAATCTGGAAGCCGCTGCCGAACTGGCCCGCCAGATCCGCCTGCGCAATATCGGCGGCATGATTGTCGTCGATTTTATCAATATGAGCGATGACGAAGCCCGCGCGCGCGTTCAGGATGCTTTGAAACAGGCCTTGGCAACCGACCGGGCCCATTGCCGTCCGATCGGCTTTACCGGGCTCGGCCTCTTTGAGATGACCCGGACGGCTTTATAAAAGTGAATAAAAAACTGTCGCCAAATGGTTGACGACTTGTGAATTTGTGGTACAGTTAATACTAGATATTGGAAAATATTGGCCGCGGACACAAGATTTGGTATGTTCGGAGAATGAACGAAAACCTGCTTGTGTTTTATTAACGCCATTTTTCAAAAAAAGCCGGAAATAAAGGAGAATTCATCATGATTACCCGGGTAATAAAACGTGACGGCAGGGAAGCATCGTATAATATTGAAAAAATAGCCAATGCGATTTATAAAGCGCTCGAAGCTTCGGCGGAGGTCAATCCTCAGGACGCCGGATTAAAAAAGGACGCCCTGAGCATGGACCTGGCCGGCAAAGTAGCCGAGTATCTGGATCTGACTGCCGATCGCGTTCCGCATATTGAAGATATTCAGGACATGGTCGAACGTGTCTTGATGGAATCAGGCTATCCGGAGACCGCCAAACGTTATATTCTGTACCGTGCCGAGCGTACGCGCGTCCGTGAAATGAATACTCGGCTGATGCAGACTTATCATGATATAACGAATCATGATTCGCGCCAGAGCGATATCAAACGGGAAAATGCCAATATCGACGGCGATACGGCCATGGGAACCATGCTGAAATACGGGTCCGAAGGCGCGAAAATGTATTATCAGATGTTCATGCTGAAGCCGGAGCACAGTCAGGCGCACCAAGACGGCGACATTCATATCCATGATCTGGATTTTTACGCGTTGACCCTGACCTGCTGCCAGATCGATCTGCTGAAACTTTTTGCCGGCGGATTCTCCACCGGCCACGGCCATTTGCGCGAACCCCGGGATATACGCAGCTATGCCGCTCTGGCTTGTATCGCCATCCAGTCGAATCAAAATGATATGCATGGCGGCCAGTCGGTTGTCAATTTTGATTATGCCATGGCGAAAGGCGTTGGCTGTACTTATCGCAAAACTTATCGCCACAATTTGGCCAAAGCGCTCGAATTGATCGGCGGTGTTGAGCAAGCGGAAGATCTGGCCAAACAGATCATAGACCAAGCTGAGCAATCATGCGGCATTCAGCCGGAATTGAAGGCCAATTCGGCTTACCAGGCAGCGGAAGCCGCCGCTCTGGAGGCGTATGTTCCCGACCGGAACGCTGCCGGCCGGATACAGGCATTCGCGGCCCGCGAAGCCTGGCAGGAGACCGATAAAGCCACCTATCAGGCCATGGAAGCATTGGTGCACAATTTAAACTCCATGCACAGCAGAGCCGGCGCACAGACGCCTTTCAGCTCATTGAATTACGGCATGGATGTTTCACAGGAAGGGCGCATGGCCGTTCGCAACCTGCTGCTGGCGACCGAATCCGGTTTGGGCAACGGCGAAACGGCGATTTTCCCCATCCATATTTTCCGGGTCAAGAAAGGCATTAATTTCAATCCGGGCGAGCCGAATTACGACTTGTTCAAGCTGGCCTGCCGCTGCAGCGCCCGCCGCATGTTTCCCAATTTTGCTTTTCAGGACGCTCCGTTTAATCTCAAATATTACGACCCGAACAATGTGGAGACGGAAATTGCCTATATGGGCTGCCGGACGCGGGTTGTGGCCAACAGTTTCGATCCTGAGCGGGAAATCACTTATCGCCGCGGCAATTTGAGCTTTACTTCGATCAATCTTCCGCGATGCGGCATACTGGCTAAAGGCGATTTGTCGGTCTTCTACAAGCGCCTCGACGATATGCTCGAGCTGGCGGCCGCCCAGCTGCTGGAACGCTTTGAGGTCCAGGCCCGCAAGCATGTTTACAATTTTCCGTTCCTGATGGGACAGGGATTATGGCTGGATTCCGAGAAACTGAACTGGGACGACGAGATCCGTTCGGTCATCCGCCACGGTACCTTGTCGATCGGTTTTATCGGCTTGGCGGAAACGCTGGTAGCCCTGACCGGCAGTCATCATGGTCAAAGCGCGGCTGCCCAGGAACTGGGCTTGGCCATTATCGGCCGCATGCGTGATTTTTGCGACCGCCAATGTGAGAAGACGGGTTTGAACTTTTCCCTGCTGGCGACACCGGCCGAAGGGCTTTCCGGGAGATTCCTGCGCATGGACCGTAAAGAATTCGGCAAGCTGCCGGGCATTACGGATAAAGATTACTATACCAACAGTTTCCATATCCCGGTTCGTTACGAAATCAGCGCTTTTGAAAAAATCAGGCTGGAAGCGCCTTATCACGCATTAACCAACGCCGGACACATCACTTATGTGGAAATGGACGGCGATACCACGCAGAATATCGAAGCATTCGAGAAAATTATCCGCTTCATGGCTGAAAGCGGCATCGGATATGGTGCGATCAACCATCCGATCGACCGGGATCCGGTATGCGGCTATAACGGAATCATCGGCGATACCTGCCCGGCCTGCGGAAGATCGGAAGAAGCGGATGAAGTTCCTTTCGACCGGATCAGAAGGATAACCGGCTATCTGGTCGGCACGCTGGATCGCTTCAACAATGCCAAACGGGCGGAGGAACATGACCGCGTCAAACACGGTTTGCGTGAATGAGCATATGCAGATTCGTTTATACGGCCGCTTGAAAGAATCGATTACCGACGGCCCGGGCATCCGGTATGCCGTCTTTACCCAAGGCTGCCCGCACCAATGCCCCGGCTGTCATAATCCTGACAGTCACGATTTTACAGACGGCAAGCTCGTCGATACCGGAGAATTGCTGAACGATATTCTGGCCAATCCGCTACTTGACGGCCTGACCCTGAGCGGCGGCGAACCCTTCATGCAGCCGGAAGAATGCGCCTGGCTGGCTGCCGGCGCCCGTCGGGCCGGCCTGAATATCATCGTGTTCAGCGGTTACACCTGGGAAGAACTTTTAGAAAACGCGCCGACCCGGCGCGGATGGGCCGACTTGCTGCGGGAAACGGATGTCTTGATAGACGGGCGGTATGAGAAAGCAAAACGTTCATTGAATCTGCGCTTTCGCGGCTCAACCAACCAGCGCGCGGTCGATGTGC
>CAYRWC010000297.1:0-3772 GCA_964427795.1 uncultured Oscillospiraceae bacterium
ATCCCAATCTATATACGCTGCAATACGTACTCTATAACTTTATCAACCAGTCCGCCCGTCTTGCCAATCTGATGAAGACCGGAGCCGTCGTGGATCAGGAGGCGCTGAAAAACGTCGTCTCGCCGACCTCTCTGCGCATGACCGTCACCATGATCGTCACGCTGCCGATGGTGTTCGTTTACCCCTTTTTCCAGAAATATTTTGTCAAGGGCATTATGATAGGCGCCGTCAAGGGTTAAGATATCCGCAGACAGGATGCTAAGCGCCTGCGAGTTAGCCATATTATCGATTTGAGCCACACCAAAAAGGTATGGTTTAAATATACATAATTTAAAGGAGGAAGTATGGTCATGAAAATCAAGCTATCAAAGTTCGTTATGATTCTTCTCTGCATCGTTATGATTGTCGGTCTGTTCGGCGGCTGCGCGGCTACTGCCAATGAGTCCTCAAAAGAATCTTCTAAAGAGTCCACTACAGAGAATGCCACTGTCAAAGAGACCGCAAAAGAGTCTCAGACTCCGCAAAAAGTCGTCACTCTCGATGTTATCCTCAACCTTGGTTCCGGCCTTCAGGAAGGACTTTGGTGGACCGATTACCTCGAAGAGAAAGTCGGCGTAAAGCTTAATATCATCAACGGCAACGACACGGATCTCGCCACCTATATCGCAGGCAACAACCTTCCCGATGCTGTTCACTTTGCCAATAGCACCGAGAACATGAGACTGGCCGTTCAGGCGGATCAGTTGCTTAATATCGATGATTACGCGGATTCTCTCCCCAACACTTTCAAAACCATTAATAATACTGCTCTTGATTATCAACGCAAAACCTTTGGCGGACTATATTTCCTGCCCGGCGCATCTTCGGAAACCGGCACCACCTTTGGCGGCACCGAGTATGGCATGCGCATCAATCTTCCCTATTTTGAAGAATATATCGAAGCCAACGGTTATCCCGAACTGAAAACATTGGAAGATTTCATCCCTGTCCTTGCGTGGATCCAACAGAAGCATCCTACCAACAAAGAAGGCCAGAACGCTTACGGCATGTCTTTCTTTACCGACTGGGACGGCGCGAGCGTCGCTTATGCCAGGACCTTCATGCAGCAGCTCGGTTATTATCCGTCCCTTTGGCCGGTTTTGGTCAAGTGCGACGACATGAGCACCTCCTACGCTTTCGACGACAACAGCATATTCTATAAAGTCCTCCACTTTATGTTTGCCGCTCAACAAGCCGGCATCGTCGATCCGGATTCCCTGACCCAGACATGGGACGATTATATGGCGAAGACCACCGCCAACCGCACTTATTCCTCTTATTGCTGGTCCATCCCGGCCGACTGCAAACTTGTAACCTACGACGAATATCATCCGGTCTCATATTCCGGCCCATGGATGATTGGCAACTGGAACGGCAACGCCGGCCTCGGTATTTCCGCCAAGACCGAAAAATTGGACAAGGTTCTCGAGACCATCGACTTTGCCTGTGATTATAACAACGTCTGGTATTGCCTGTTTGGGCCGCAAGGCGAGTATTGGGATCTCAATTCCAGCGGTCAGCCCGTTCTCACCGATCTTGCCTATAAGATGAAAGAAGACGAAACGCTTCAGCTCGCCGAAGGCGGCAACCCCGCTTTTGATGCCCCGAATTTCAACCTCCGATTACTCGGCTACACGCAAACCGTTCATCCGACCTACGGTTTCACAGCGATAACCGATAGCTGGCCTGCTGACGCTTCAAGAAAATCGGATGTGCAGAATATGTGGGAAGCCTTCTGCAAGAAACAATACAACGTTGATCTTAACCCGGTTACCCTCTCCGAAGTCGGACTTCTCAATAAGCTCAACAAATTTTCCGCTTACCGCTCCGAATTCGGCGATGCTGCCATCAGCGAAGATATGAACGATCTCCTGACCCGCGCGGGGTCTATCGTACCGGATGCTGCGTGGAAGATGATTTATGCCGCCAACGAGAATGAGTTCAATTCCCTCTGGAAGGCGCTCCAGTCCGATCTTAACGCTATCAACTTCCGCAGCGTATATGATTACGAGGTCAAGAAGCTTCAGGATGGCGAAATCTGGTATGTTAAATAATCGGAAATGATCTGCTGTTAAATAATGTTTTCAGCCTCCGCCCCGGCAATTCGCCGGGGCGGTTTTGGTTCGGCTATGGCTCAAACCGTACTGCTTTGGCGTTATGCCGATATGTTTTTTAAATATTCGGATAAAATGGGCGTCGTTTTTATAACCGACGGCCTCTCGCGCTTTCGAGACGGAAAAGCCGTCGCATAATAATTTCTGCGCCAGACTGATTCTTCGGTTTACAATATATTCGTTTACGCCAAAGCCGGTAACATTTTTAAAGAGGCAGCAGAGATACGACCGGCCGATATAGAAATTGCGCGCCAGAACGTCGATCTGCAGGTCGTTGTCGAGATGATCATGCACATACTGTAAAACAGGTTTGATTTTCATATAATTGCTGTCGTTGTGGAAAAGGGCTGCGGGGGATTCGGTTCTGTATACTTCGTTTATGAGAAGAAGGATCTCTTCAAGCAAAATTCTCCTTCTGATGTCGGAGCCGTAGGCAGCGGAATTTTCAAGGGATATGCCGGTTTCAAACAACCAGGATAATTTTGCAAAAGTCGGTTCGGACGGATGGACACAATGATGGAAATAGGTGTCTCTGTCCAGAAAACACGCCAGAAGATCAGTCGCCGGTGTTGATATTTCCTCGGCAAGAGAAGGGGAAAAGGTCATAATATATCTTTCATACAAAACACCGGCCGGAAGCACAGTTTTATGAATATCCAGATGATTGAAAACCAATAAGTCTCCTCGCTTTAAAATATACAGCTTATCATTGACAAAGTACTTGACGTCGTCTGTCATAGACAAATAAATTTCAAACGCGTCATGGAAATGAAAATCAGGCATGCTCCAATGTTCGCTGACGGAGTGCATGATTTTCATATCATCGCTTATGGACAGCTTAAGAGCCGGTTCCTTCATGACTATTTGCTCGATTCTTATCTGATTTACAAAAATGATAGAACAAGACGCATATTTTTTCAATATATACGAAAAGATTTCACTTTTTATACGCCGTATAATACAAAGAAAAACCGGAGGTTAGTCATGATGGAACAGCTTGATGATCTATTGAAGTATCTTGAAGACAATCTTGACGCAGACCGTCTGAACGAGTCGCGAAAACGGTATAAGGGGAGTTTTTCATTTCAAGGAACCGCCGATGTGCCCCTCAGAGTCAGTTATCCGGACAACCGGTTCGAGCGGTATTCATATGGCGAGACCGTTCATGATATGGAAAAGATGCTGGTGAATGAGCTCATATCGGCTACTTCGGCCTGCGCGTTAAGGGCTGATGCCATACCCATGATTCGCGCGAATTACGGCGTTGGCATTTTGCCGTCGTTATTTGGGCTTCAATGCAGAGTTTTGGAAAATAACATGCCTTGGGTTGATCCCGTTAAGGATGTCGACGGCATCAGGAGAATTTTGCATAATGGGGTGCCGGATATTCAATCCGGGCTTGGGGAAAAAGTTTTTTTGACCCATGAGTATTATCATGAGGTTTTGGCAAAATATCCGGTTTGCGAAAAGCTGATCAACATTTATCACCCGGATACGCAAGGACCTTTCGATACAGCTCATTTGATATGGGGGTCGAATATCTATTACGCCTTATATGATGAGCCGGAGCTGGTTCACGAACTGCTTAAGCTGATATGCGACACCTACATCCGATTTAT
>CAYRWC010000298.1:0-3756 GCA_964427795.1 uncultured Oscillospiraceae bacterium
GCAAAGTAGTCTGCATGTTCTGCCAAATTATTACTGGGTTTTTGCTTTTTCATGCTATAGAGCATACTGGCCGGTCCCTGTCCTAATCCTGAAGAATGGGATAAAATATCGCGTAATGTAATATCTCTTTCGGGCAGCTCGACAGCAAGTTCCTCAAGATTAAATGTTGCCGTCATCTTAGAAACATCATCCAATGTTAAGCCGGGGTTGTTTAAAAAGCGTATGTCCTTGGAAACACGGATTTGGGAAAATGACGGAATAAACTTCGTTATAGGGTCGTCAATGGATAATTTTCCCTGTTCCGCTAATTGCATGATACCCACTGCTATAATTGGTTTTGTCATCGACATCATGCGGAAAATTGATTTGTATTCCACCGCCCTTGTTCGTTTTACGTCTGCAAACCCCCACTTGTTCATATAAACCACTGTTCCGTCTTTTCTTACGATGAGCGCGGCGCAAGCCAGTTCTTGATTGTCGAGATAGCCGTTCATTGTTTCGTTGATTTTTTCAAAATTCATCATTTCTCTCTCATTTCCTGCATAAGCAAAACGGATGTCCGACCGGATCCAGCAGCGTGACGAAATCATCTCCGCCATATTGGCTGATTGCTCTGGTTGCGCCGAGATGGGTCGCTTTCTCGACAGCGGCGGACAGATCATCAACCTGGAAATTGAAGTGCATCTGCTTCTGCTGCTTGCCGGGTTCTTCAGGCCAAACAGGCGGACTATAGTCGAAGTCGCATTGCATAAAGTGAACGACCAATCCGTTTTCGGTAACCAACGCCGTCCAATGAAATTCCTGATCCCACCCGGTTAACGCGGCGTAAAACTCGCGCAATTTTATCGTGTCCGGACAATCAATATTGACAGAGGGATTCGGAATCATCGAATATCCCCGCTGTTTAAACCATATTTCGAACTCGGATTTGCTTTGCCGTTTGCACAGACAGAACGGATGTCCTTCCGGATCGAACATCGTCACACAATGCTCGCCGCCATATTGCGAAGCAGCTATAGCCGCGCCAAATCTGACCGCTTCTTCCACGGCGGACGGCACGTCGTCCACCGTAAAATCAAGGTGCATTTGCTTTTGCTGCTTGCCGTCCTCCTCCGGCCAGACAGGAGGAACATATTCAAAATCACAGCTCATAAAGAGTATCAATAATCCGTTATCACTGACCAGGGCGGGGCACCCGTAAGCCTCCCGCTTTTCGCAGCCGGTGAGAGCAGTATAGAAGTCGCGTGTTTTCTGAGGATTGACGCAATCAATGGAAAAATCGCCAATAATGATCTCTCTAGTCATGATAACCTCCCCATACCTTTCAAATACAGCATATTCAAGATCGCCCCGTTGCCTTTCCACCAGTTTTTGCTGACCGGCCATTCGTCGGGGTAATCGTTCCAGCTCCACGGAATCGCCCAAGAACCGTCTTCAAGCTGAAATTTGATAATAAACTCGCATTCATAGTCGGCAAGATCCTTATTGTCAGTATAAAAAATACTGTCGCGGGTATTGAAAAAATGAGACGGTTTGCAGATATAGCTTGTTTCCCATTTAGTTTTATCTTGCGTCATGCTTTGCCTAATTTGTTTCCGAAGGCGATCTTCCATTGCAGCTAAATCCATGATGCCAGCCGCTCCCGCCTCGGCGCAATACTGCCAAAGCCGGATATAACAGCCTGCCGTGTGCATGTCGCCAGGCAAATCCTGCTCGAAATAAGCAGCATAGGCTTCTTGGGCAATGCGGCAGCCGATGTTATATAACTCGCTTCCTTTTTCGGCAAACCGGATTATAAATCCGGCAAGACAAGCGGTCGGATTGTAATCATTATGACTGAGGCTGTCGCTTTCGGTATGCCACCACGGCGCGTGAGGGTAATCATTGTTGCTTCGTACGGTATTGTTCCAGAACTTCCCGTCAAAATCCTTACCACTAGCCAAATAATGGAGGATGCTTTGAATCATAGGGTGTGTGCTGTCGGTAAAGTCGATCTCACGCAGAATCTCCGTTGCCGACCATGTCTGGATAGGCGAAGAGTTTGGATTCCAGGCGTCTGCCTCCAGCGCATGGCCAAAACCGCCGTCCTCGTTCTGATAGGCGGCAAGCGCGGCCAGCACAGCTTCCTTCGAGCCGTCCTCAAAATGGCGCCGCCACCGTGCCAAGTCGAGCGGCCGGGCGTTGCGGTAGATAAAGGCGCGGGTTTTTTCAAATGTCACATTCATTCGGATGCCTCCAATTTTCGCAGCAGTTTACTAATTCTTGCGGTACAATCTCGTTTTCTGTCATCTGCTTTTCGCCAGGATTCAGATAGAGGGAAATAAATGCCGTCTCTGACATCAGAACCCATATCCCATTGCCCGTTTTCATCTTGCCGGCTTTTCAGCCATTCGGCAACAAATCCCAGTTTTTGCGGCGCAAGCGGGTAGGCAGACAAGACCTCCATTGCCGCGATGTAACTGCTTGCCTTTCGAGAAGCAAACTGCTCCGGCAGGATGTTCAAGGCGCTGTTATATAGGTAGACAATTCCACGGGAATGAGACAACACATAATCCAACATTGCCGATTCGATCGGTGGGTTTAACAATCCCGCCATTAACGATAATTGGTAGAACACAACAAAATCAGCCAGACATCCAGCTTTGGGATTTAACTTCACAAATTCGGATTCATAAGCCGCAACATAGTCTGCATGGGAATATGTGCCGTTATGAAAAGAACACGTTATAATTTTCGCCCATTTTCGCGCGACGATCCGTGCGGTTTCGTTGTCAGGGTCGAAAAGGCGTATCCAGGCCGCAAGCATCAAATCGCCGTATGTCTTTGAGTCGTGTTTCTTCTCGTGAAAAACGGTCGGATGCGGTTGTTTTAAATGATATTCCATATATGCCAGCGTCCGGTCTATCGGCTCATCATCCTTGGTTAAACCAAGAACACGAAGACGCCTGAGCGCTTGTTCGGTTGTCATGGGCTGCTCTTTGGTCGGCTGGCTGAGAGAATGGAAGCACCCCCACGAGCCGTCATCATGCTGAAGGTCGACGATTTGCTGAATCCATTTATGACAAATATGCATCGAATCGTCCATCTGCATTTGCTTTCCTCACGCTTTTGAGACCTGATTCCATATTATGCCGCATTCCGATATATCACAGATAAAATAGTAATTATACAACATTATTTTATATCATTAGATTTAAAAACTCTATTGCAATTCAATATTGATAACCGTTATGAAATATCTTTGTATTTATGTGATAAGCAATGATCCCTATCGGGTACAATTATAAAGTTATAGACTAATTTATACCCGATAGGGGTTAAACAAAACAATTAACTTGATATTATACCCTATAGGGATTATTATGTTTAATATGAATACGATTGGCAAATACATAAAAGAAGGAAGAAAAAAAGCCGGATTGACGCAGGAAGAGTTTGCGATGCGTTCGGGCTTGGGATTGCGCTTTGTCCGGGAACTGGAACAAGGGAAGGAAACCGTGCGTCTCGATAAAGTTAATCAGGCGCTGGCCATGTTCGGAATGGAAGCGGTCCCCGGGAAGAAGGAGGCGTAAATCTTGCCATCAGAATACCGAAAGGCATTGTCTATATTCAGAATATCTGCGCTGGAAGCATTGCCGAAACCGATGAAGGGTATATGTTTTCTTACAAACCAGATTATTTACTGAATGAGAATCCACTCTCAGCAAGTCTGACTTTGCCACTTCGTGACACAGAATATAAATCGTCAATACTATT
>CAYRWC010000299.1:0-3737 GCA_964427795.1 uncultured Oscillospiraceae bacterium
AGACATGTGCGACGACCTCATGGCTCACGCCGGTCCGGCCGTTGAAAGACTCGACGCCAGAACGGTGCGCAAGACCGTCTCTGAGATCAAGCGATACTACGATCTGGTGTTTCCATGAACGGCCGTTTGAAAACCATCGTCCATCAAGCCGACATTTGTGTCGTCGGCGGCGGCCTGGCCGGCATTTGCGCGGCGATCGCCGCCGCCCGCCGCGGCGCCCGGGTCATGATCATGCAGGACCGGCCGATGTTCGGCGGCAACGCGTCTTCCGAGATCCGGATGTGGGTTTGCGGCGCCCACGGCGACAACAATCGGGAAACCGGCCTGATCGAAGAGTTTCTCCTGGAAAATTATTATCGCAACCCCTATAAAAACTATTCCATATGGGACAGCATCCTTTACGAAAAGGTTCGCTTTCAGGACAATCTCGACTATTTGCTCAACTGTTCCTGTCTCGACGCGGAGATGTCCGGCAGCCGGATTACCCGGATCACCGGCTGGCAGACGACAACCCAGACGTATCATCAGGTCGAGGCCAGCATTTTCATCGATTGTTCCGGCGACAGCATTCTGGCGCCCCTGACCGGCGCCGATTTCCGCATGGGACGGGAAGGCCGCCGGGAATTCGGCGAAAGCATCGCCCCCGAAACAGCCGATCGCCGGACCATGGGCATGAGCTGCCTGATTCAAGTCCGTGAAACCGCGGAAAATCGGCGCTACATCCCGCCGCGCTGGGCAGAGCCTTTTAACCGGGACAAGCTGCCGCATCGACGGCCGGATCCGCTCGACAGCAGCGAGAATTACTGGTATCTGGAACTGGGCGGCGAACAGGATGCGATCGCCGATACCGAACAGCTTCGCGATCAGCTTCAGGATGTCGCCTACGGCATTTGGGATTATATTAAAAACAGCGGCGACTACCCCGACGATGTCGGCCGGCTCGACCTTGACTGGGTCGGCAGCCTGCCCGGCAAACGCGAATCGCGCCGCTATGTCGGCGACTATATCATGACCCAGCGCGACGTCCAGGCCGAAGGCCATTTTGACGATCTGATCGCTTACGGCGGCTGGTCGATGGACGACCATCATCCGGGCGGCCTCCGTTCCCCGGAGCCGCCGACGATCTTTCATCCGGCGCCGTCGCCCTTCGGCATCGCGTACCGCTGCCTTTATTCGCGAAATATCGATAATCTGATGTTTGCCGGAAGAAATATCAGCGTCACCCACACGGCCATGAGCTCCACCCGGGTCATGGCCACCTGCGCCACGTTAGGCCAGGCCGCCGGAACCGCCGCGGCATTGGCGGTCCGCGAAAACGCGGGTCCGCGAAGCATCTGTCAAAACCAAATCCGCCGGCTGCAAGCCCAGCTTATGGACGACGATTGTTATTTGCCTTTTCATCAGCGGCCGGTGCCCCGGCTCGCCCGGGAAGCGGATTATGAGTCGGATCAGCCTGGCGTGGAAAACCTGCGTAATGGCTGGGACCGCCCGATCGCCGGACAGGAAAACCGCTGGATCGGCCGTCCCGGATCATCTGTTGTCTGCCGGTTCCCCCGGCCGTCATCTGTCGGCCGCATCCGTCTGGTTTTTGACAGCGACCTCAACCGGACGACGCTGCCCGAGAAAAATCCCACCGACAACCGGCCGATGAACGCCGGATATTTTATCGATGATAAGCCGGTTTATGTGCCGAAAACCATGATTCGCGATTTTCGCATCGACGCGTTGAATGAGCAGGGACAATGGACGGTCCTGCGTGACGTTTCCGGCAATTATCAACGTCTGGTGGTTCTGCCGGTTCAAACAACAACGACGGCGCTGCGTTTCACGCCCCTGGCAACCTGGGGCGCCGAAGCATGCTCCGTTTTCGCTTTTGATTTCTCCTGAAGCCCGCCGCGGCTCCGTAAAAGCAATAGAAACGCAATGCCGCCGTTGAAAGCGGTTAAGTTAAATCAATTTCGCGCTGTCGGGATCCAGATACAGGACCGCTTTATCATGGCGCCG
Source organism: uncultured Oscillospiraceae bacterium (assembly GCA_964427795.1). Classification (GTDB taxonomy): domain Bacteria; phylum Bacillota; class Clostridia; order Saccharofermentanales; family UBA5734; genus JAYFQE01. Next base: position 2,005 of record CAYRWC010000299.1, read on the forward strand.
GAGAATCGAAGCCGGACAATGCTCGCTGATTTCTCCGAGGACCGTGTCGTGAACAGCCTGCGCCTTGGTGGCTGCAGGTACGACGCAAAATGCCTCTCGGCAATGAACCAGCGCCGGAATGGTTAAGGTTATGGCATATTGCGGAACGTCGTCCAGCTTGGCAAAGCAGCCGTCATGGACTTGCTGCAGCCGGCAGGCCTCGTCCAGATCAACGACTTTGACCAGATGCTCGTCCCGGAAGTCGGCGACATGCGGATCATTAAACGCGATATGGCCGTTTTCACCGATCCCCATGCAGACAATATCCACCGGATACTGGCGCAGAAGGGCGGAATAACGCTCGCACTCCTGTTTTCTGTCCTTGGCGTCCGAATGAATGTAATAAACGCTCTTCATGTTGACCCGGCTGAAAATCGCTCTTTTCAGAAAATTGCCGAAGCCCTGCGGAGCATCCTGGCTCAGTCCCAAATACTCGTCCATATGAAAAGCGTTGACCTTCTGCCAATCGATTGACGAATCGGCGACAAGAGCGGCCAGCACTTCATTTTGCGAGGGCGCCGCCGCAAAAATCATATTGCACACGCCTTTTTCCTGAATAATGCCGGCAATCGCGCGGGAAATATCCCGGGCCGCCTCGGCGCCCATCGCTTTGCGGCTGTCCATGATTTTGATTTTTAAGGATCCTGCAGTCATCTCTTTCATAACTTATCACCTGGCTTTATAAAATTGGTGCCCGAAAAGCGGACACGGATTTTATTATACGTCGAAACAGAGCCGGCCGCTTATCGTGATCGATTTTTTAATAACACAAAAAGCCTGCCGGACAGCCGGCTTTAGTAAATCCGGCCGGCCGGCAAGCCGGCGGAGATCTCCTCAGCCAGGTCATACAGCCAGCCAAATCGCTCGGCAATCCGCAAAGTCGTGAATTTTGGGCGGTTTTCCTTGCCGAAAGCGATGGCGTCGTAAGCGTCCTGGACGGAGTAACCCAATTGATCCGGCCGCACCGGGCCGCCCATGGCCAGGATTTTGTCCCGGGCTGCCGGCAGCAGGGTCTTGAACGAGTCGACATAGTGATAGCCGAACTGTTCCATAGCTCGCTCGATCTGCTGTTTCTGGCGTTCCCAGACGTCTCCGCGCGGCGGTTCCGGCGGATTGATCGCCAGCGCCTGCTCCGCCAGCGATCCGTAAACGCGGCGCACTTCGGCTTCCCAGCGATCTGCCGGCATAGTCGGCCGTTGTTGCGGCATTTTACGCCCTTCGAACATTTTCAGATACATTGTCATGCCGATTAAAGTGCCGATGCCGACTTTATCGCCATGCAGACTGCCCTGGCGGTGTTGTTGAATATCCCTCATTTCCAGCAGATGCGAAATCTGATGATCCGAACCGGATGCCGGGCGGGAAGTCCCCATCATCTGCATCGCCACACCGGTTAAAGACAGCGTTTCCATCAGGCGGCAGCATGCCTCGCCCTTGCGGACGGCAGAAGCGCGGACATCCTGGCCGCCGGCCAGATCCCCGGCTAGCGCCAGGCAGTCCTGAACAGCCCGGTCGACCATCGCCGCTATCAGGGGACAATACGCCTCGTCTTCGGCAACATAAGCCAGACGCCAATCCAAAATAGCGATAATTTTCGCCAGGACATCGCCGAAGCCGGCTGCCGTCATCTTCTGCGGCGCCGCCGCCAGAACGGCCGGATCATAAAAGATGCCGTCCGGCGCGACTCCGGGATA
>CAYRWC010000300.1:0-3733 GCA_964427795.1 uncultured Oscillospiraceae bacterium
CAGATGCGAAACAGCCTTGGCAATGTTGACGGTCTGGATGTCCAGAAGATAACGTTTAGTGTGACTCATACCCATAATTCCAGCAGCTTTGATACAGATCATTTTTCTGAGGCTAATTCCCGGATTATCGGCGACGATATTTTGCCTCCGCAGGATATTCCGGACGATATTTTTACCGGCGATGAGGCACCGGCATTTCTGGTTGAAAAACTAGATGAATTGGTACGCAGAGCTTGGGAAGACAGACAGCCGGGCGGTATCAGTTATGCTCAGGATTATGCCGCTGTTGCTTTTAACCGCCGTCCGGTTTTTGAGGAAGATGGCCAAAAAAAGACCGTGATGTATGGTGTTTGCGATCAAAAAAGTTTTAAACGATTTGAAGGGGCTTCGGACCATTCGGCCGATATGCTTTATACTTGGGACAGAGCCGGCCACTTAACAGGCATCGCTGTCAACATCCCTTGCCCTTCCCAGGTTTTTGAATTGCATTGTCTGATTACAGCCGATTATTGGGCGCCAACCCGGCGTCAAATCCGCGAGCGTCTGGGCAATGTGTTCATTCTGCCGATCTGCGGCGCCGCCGGAGATCAAAATCCGCTTGACCTGGTCCGAATCAGCAAAGACAACAAAAAAACACTCTTAGCATGGGGCGGACAAACCCGGGAAGTATTCCGTAATTTGGATATGGGTCTGGAATGCGAACGTATCGGTGAACGCATTACCGAAGCTGTTGTGCGCGGTTATCGCACAGCCGGCAATTATATTGAAATGAATCCGGTTTTTCGCCACCGAGTCATATCCATGACTTTACCTTTACGGATGGTTACGGAGGCCGATTATCAAGAAGCACTGGATCGCATCGCGGAAGAGAAAGCGAAATTCTCGTCTGAGCATCGGATGACCATGAACGAAGTCGTTGCTCTTTTTGAGCCGGAAGGTGTCATTCTTCGTTGGGAAAGACAGCAACAAAGCCAGACTTTCGTATTTCCGGTACACATCCTACGACTTGGCCATTTAGCCATAGCGACTAATCCTTTTGAATTGTTTTGTGAATATGGGATGCGCATGAAAGCTCGCAGCCGATCCAGGCAAACAATGATTATTCAGCTCGCAAATGAGAGCGGCGGATATTTGCCAACGGAGGATGCATTGGCTGGTGGTTCTTACAGCAGTAAACCGGCTTCGACAAAATGTGATCCGGCCGGCGGCGATCTTTTAGTGGAAAATACGTTGAATGTATTGAATAGCCTATGGTCTGAGTAGTATATGCAGCAATTAACGATTTCTAAGGAAACTATTTTAAAGTTCCGATAGAATGGACGTCGTGAAGTGATGCAAATATCAGAAATAAAACGTATGAGCCGTGTAGTCGGTAAAATTACACTGCCTGTTTTAGTTGAACAATTTTTTGTCGTAATCATGGGTGTAATCAATACGATGCTGGCGTCTAATTTAGGAAAGACGGCAATCTCATCAATTGGCATGATTGATTCCATCAGCAATATCATCGTTTCGCTTTTTTCGGCGCTCGCTCTTGGCGGTACGGTTACGGTTGCTCAGTATACCGGACATCAAGATCGGGATTCAGCCAATCAGACAGCAGCACAGGCTATACTTTCCAGCTTGGCGATATCCGGCGCAGTAACGATAACGCTAGCTTTGCTGAAAAAGCCCTTGCTGATGGCTTTATATGGTGAAGTTGAACCGATTGTGTGGCAAAACGCGATGGATTATCTGTCTATTGCCTTATGGTCTTATGTTCCAATCAGTATAGTCAGTGTTAGTTTCGGCATTCTGCGCGGTGCCGGGGATACCAGAACGCCGATGACCATATCCATATCGATGAACGTTTTAAATGTTCTATTCAGTTCTATTTTAATTTATGGAGTAAGGATAAATTTCGGCAGCCTGGTTTTGCAGCTGCCGGGGTATGGTGTTCGCGGCGCAGCCGCCGGACTGGCTTTGGCGCGTGTTATCGGCATGATACTTGTTCTAATCCCATTGATTCGCGGATCAAAGAAAATCGTGCTAAATAATCTGCATATGTTCAAGCTACGATGGGATATACTACGCTGCATCTTTATACTAGGCATACCGGCAAGCGCCGAGCAGCTGATGTTCCAAGGCGGAAGACTGGTTACTCAAACATTCATCGCACGTCTGGGAACAGATGCGATGGCAACCAATACCATAACCAGTTCAATAAATAACATAAGCCTGATTCCCGGACAAGCCATTGCTATTGCAGCAACAGCAATCATCGGTCATCAGATTGGTGCGAATAAGAACAAGGAAGCCAAACAACAGTTGATTTTTTTAGTTGTCTTTTCGTCAATCGCTATGGGATTAGCCAGCCTTATCATCTTTATAACAAAATTTGGTTTTATAAATCTTTATACACAGGATCCACAAATCATGAGTCAAGTATCACTCATTTTATCTGCATCTTTGCTTGTCCAGCCTTTTATTTATTCATCATCTTTTGTTATACCGGCCGGTTTGCGCGGTGCCGGAGATATCCGATATACAATGATCGTGTCGATTATCAGCATGTGGATTTTACGAATATTCCTAGGGTATATTTTCTCAGTGATTTTACCTTGGGGCGTAATGGGGGTATGGATTGGCATGTTTGCCGACTGGTTTGGCCGTTCTGTATTATTCATTCGCCGTATGTCGCATCAAAAATGGATGCATCACGCTGTTTTTCAGAAACAGGAACTAAATCAAGATCCGGAATGATAATATAGGTGTATTGTTGTTTCAGGAGGCTTATATGGTACCAGATATGATCTGCATAAACAGAGAGAATGATATTCCGGAGATTTTCGTTGATATTTTCAAACGAAAATTATCTGAAAAGTGTTTGGTATCTTTTTCAATCCATGCCGATCTCATTATTGACATGAATATTGACGGCAGAATGACGCCGGATAGCTATAAAATATCTTGCGGGAATCATTTTGTCATAACCGGCGGAAGTATTCGTGGCTTGTTGTTTGCTGTGGGAGCTTTTATTCGCGGATGTAAACCGGGATATGGATTTGAATATACTGGGTGGACCGGCGAATCATCACCGGATATGCCCTACAGAGTGTTGTATCTGCCGATGCATTTTTACAATTATTACCATAACGCGCCAATTGATGAGCTTTTCACGTATCTCGAAGATGTTGCGATGATGGGATATAATTATATTATGATGTGGTATGATATGCATCATTTTACGTCGATTGACGATCCGCATTCCATAGAAATGATCGATCGCATGAAATTGATCTATAAAAAGACTGAATCACTGGGTATGGGCAATATGTTATTGGGTCTCAGCAATGAGGCGTTTGCCGGCAGCCCAAAACACTTGCGCGCGCGCTCGTCGGGAGGACACGACGGTTATACCGCCAATTTGGCCGGCCATTATCATGTCGAACTGTGTCCTAATAAAGACGGCGCCATAGAATTGATGCTGGAATGGCGATCGCAAGTGCTTCATGCTTTTAAAGACTGCAAGATAGAGCAGTTTGCCATAGGACCCTATGATCAAGGCGGCTGTACATGCAGCAAATGCAAGCCTTGGGGTGTCAATGGAAACATTGTCATGGCGAAAGAAATATCGAAACTCGTCAAAGAAGTCTTTCCTGATGCTAAAATCCTTTTTTCTACATGGCGATTTGATGCTTTTATCAGCGGCGAATGGGAGGAACTTGGCAAGCTGCTGACGTCGAGGCAAGAT
>CAYRWC010000301.1:0-3717 GCA_964427795.1 uncultured Oscillospiraceae bacterium
TGGGACGAGAACGTGAGCACCTTGAATATAGGGCACCAGATTGTAACCGGCAGCGCCCGTCTGGATCCGGCCCAAAAAGTGACTTTGGATGTCAATGTCATCGGTATTGTCAGTGTCGCGCCGATCAGCGATACGATTCATCTGCATGATACCTATACTATGCCGACGGTTGTGGACGCCACTTATTCCGACGGTTCGCTGCGTCAGGTTCCGGTAGATTGGGCCAACACGGTACAAAACAATGTGCTGGGTGTACAGCGAATCGACGGATTGACGCATAATGTTCCCCAACATGCAGCCGTCCTTACGGTTACGGTCATCCGTCCGATCATCCAGAGCATATCTGTCGCTCCGACATCGGCTAATTTGATGATTGGCGCCAGTGTACAATTAGTCCCGTCCATTTTACCGGCCGAAGCCGACGCCGGCGCCGTTACCTGGAGCAGCAACAAACCGGCCGTCGCTTCGGTCAGCAGCACCGGCCTGGTTACGGCCCAAAGCGCGGGAACCGCCGTCATCAGGCTGCAATCTAATGAGAATCCGTCAGCCTACGCGCTTTGCACTATTCGTGTGCTCAAGGGTTATGCGCAGCTGACCGGTTTATCTGTAAAAATCCCCTACTGGTTCTGGCTGGAGGAAATTTCCATTCAGCCGGCGTTTACAAGCGGGAACCTAAATTATACGGCCGCAGTCTCCAACAGTTATGTTTATATATGTCCGTCCAATTATCAGGCTACGTCGATAACGGTCAACGGCATTGATGTAGATTCGGGAGACAATCAGAGAATCGGGCTGAATATGGGCAGCAATACGATCAGAATTGTCGTCAGCCAAACCGATATGGTCGATCAGACTTATATCATAACGATCACACGGAATTAGTGGCCGATAAGGATAAGGATAAGGATAAGGAAGGTGAAGCATTTGTTATCTGGGAAAATACTCGCCATCGATATGGGAAGCCGGAACATCCATCTGGTTGAAGGGCGCAGCCGCGGCGGCGCGATTGAAGTCGACCGCTGCCTGCTGGCCGCGACGCCGGAGGGCTCGATACGGGATGGATCGATCGTCGATAAGGCTTCCGTCAGGGACTGTCTGCACCAGGCGTTAAAGCAGAATCACTTCACGGCCGACCGGGCTGTCCTGACCGTCAAGAGCCCGCTGGTTATTGCGCGCGACGTCGTTTTGCCGGTTGTAAACAAAGATGAGCTGGATTCGATGATTCAGCTGGAAATGGAGCAGTATGTGCCCAATCTGGTTACCGAATATGTAACCGGATTTACCTTGTTGAATCCGGGAACCGATAAAAACGCGGCCGTTCAGAGCGGCAGCCAGATGAAATTCCATGTGGTCGCCATGCCGAAAACACTGATTAACAGTTATCAGGAGCTTCTGCGGGAAGCCGGCCTGAAACCGGTTGTCATGGATGTCCATTCCAACGCGCTGGCCAAACTGGTCGATCGCAATTTTTTAAGGAACGGACAGAACACCGGTTCGATGACCTCCTGGCAGACCGCCGCTTTCCTGGATCTGGGTTATGATCAGACCGAGGTCAACATCATCTCGCAAGGATCGCTGGTCTTCAGCCGCCTGATCGCTTTTGGCAGCCGGCAGATCTGCGCGGAGCTGGCCAAGCAGTGGAACATCACCCTGAGCCAGACCGAACAGCGGCTGGCCAATGACATGGATTTAGCCCAATCGAACGGCGATCATGCCCAGGATACCATCCGCTCTTTCACCAGCCGCTGGCTGACAGAAATACAAACTAACATTCAATTCTATACCGGCCGTTCCCAGGAGAATAAACCGGAAGCGTTTTATATCTACGGCGGTTTTGCCCGGCTGAAAGGGCTGGCCGATTTAATGAACGGCACCTATAATGTGCCGATTCGTTATATGAACGATTTGCCGGCTGTAAAAATGCTCAGCCGCGAGAATAGCCCGGATCAGGATATCGGCCAATTGATCAATGCTCTTGGCGCGATAATCCGTAATGAGTGAGAGGAGTAACACCGCATGTATGATCTGAACTTTCTGGCAGCTCCTGTCAGTAAAAAGAAAAAATCGCCTGCCGTACCGGTCTTGCTGATCCTGGCTTTGCTGGTGGTCCTGGGCGCCGGGAGTTATTATGTCTGGATTAAAATGCAGATCGGCAAAACCCAGGACAGCATCAATGAAGTAAAAGCCTATATCACCTCCGGCGATGTAACGGCGCAGCTGGCCAAAATCAATACCCTGGGGCAGAAGCAGCAGCTCTTAAGCGTCTATCAGAACAATATCGATCTGATCGATCTGTATCTCAACGATACCCGGATCATCAACGGCAAGGCGCTGGACGCCATCAAAAGCGCCGCTCCCGCCGGCGTAAATTATAGCTCGGTCACTTTAAACGGGACGGACCTGCAGATCGAAGCCGCGGTTCCGGACAGCCAGACCGCGGCGCTCCTGCTTCATAATTTAAAAGAATTGCCCATTCTGGAATCGGCGGATCTATTGACGCTGGTCCATGATGAAGCCAGTGGGGTGTCTTCAACATCCATTCACTGCATGCTGAAGGATGTGATCATCAAATGAAGATAACGCAGCGTGAAAAAATCATGCTCTCTTTCTTGCTGATTGTCGGCCTTCTGGCCGGCGGCTTTTATTTGATCTATACGCCGCTCAGCAGTCAGGCAGATCTGTTGAATCAGGAATATCAGGCAGTTCAGGTTCAGAAAAAGGACATTGATCAGCAGTTGGCCAGTTATGATCAGATCAACAAGAGCGTCAACGATTTAACCGATACCATCAACCAGTCGACGGTCGCTTATTATCCGTCGATTCTGCAGGAGAAGATCATTTTGGCCCTGAATGACCTGGTGACGGGCAGCGGGATTGTCGTCAGCAATATCGCTTACGTTCAGCAGAAAGGCCTGACCCCGGTATTGCCGGATGCGGCAGCCGCAAACGCGGCGGCACAGACCGCGCAGACCTCCGGCGGCGCGGCAGTCCAGGCCAATTCGCTGGCCGACGCGATCAGTCAGCTGAATAAAATGGACGGCATAACGAACGCCGACGCCGAAGAACAGCAATCGGCATTGCAGACGGTGGACCAGGCCGCGTTAACGGCAGCTCTGCAGTCGGTCAGCAGTTTGACGGCGACCATCCAGTTTACGGGAACCTATGATCAGGTCCGGTATTTTATGACTTTGCTGGAAAACATGAACCGTTCCATCCAGGTGACGAATATAGCCTATACGACCGGTGAGAACGGGTTTATCAACGGCACGATCAATATGAATTTTTACGCCATACCGAAGCTGGTCCGGCAGGATGACGATTATCTGACCTGGAAATAAACGCGTGCTGATAAAACAAAGGATATCAGAGATGGGGGAAGTATTTTGATCACCAGCATTATGCAAAGGCTCAATCAATGGCAACCGGAAACAATCCTGAATTGGAGTTTCTGGGTTGTGTTGGCCGTCGCGGTTCTTGCCTTCATCTATTTCGAGTTGATTAAGAATCTTCAGGCGGCCCGGCTGATAAAAGCCCTGCGCATCAATATCGGCAAGGCCAACGGTTCGGAACAGGAACGATTTAAAGCGATCGGCAAAGGGTTTGCCGAACCGCAGAATCAATGGTTGAAGCATGCCTGGCAGGCCTGTCAGACATCCCGCCCTATGCAAAATGATTCGCCTGCTTTATGTGATCTCGAGGAACACTTCGACGCGTCGG
>CAYRWC010000302.1:0-3711 GCA_964427795.1 uncultured Oscillospiraceae bacterium
GTTTCGACCAGCGCTTGGATATTTTCGAAAGGAAAGCCATTGTCCGCTTCGATGTAAAACCAAGAACCGCCATCGTGCATCTTAAAAACTTCGTATTCCTGTCGAACGAGATCGCGGACCATTTGCGGTGTGCCCAAGGTCATAGTATTCGCGCGATCTGTATGGATAGCCACAGCGAGTCCCAGTGACCGGCAGTGCCGGGCCAACTCGGTCATATTGTAGAGCGGCATTTGCGGCCAGATCGAAGAAACACCAATTTCTTTCAGGTCATCGATAATGCTGCTGATCTGGCCGCAGCTATGAAAATGAATATCCAACTTGGCCTCGACAGCCGGCGCAAAGAGCGCCTTCAGGCGCGGCTTGAAGAAATGGCGCCAGCATGCTGGACTGAACAACAAGGAATTTTGCGAGCCATAATCATCGCCGAACGATATCGCGTCACAACCGGCTAAAATGGCCCGCTGCACAAAATGACTGTTGTAAGCCATAATCCGGTCCGCCAGCTGATTAATTTCCGGCTCATCCAGGCTTATATCGCACAGGACATTCTCATCGCCATAAAGGGCAATCAGCCTTTCGTACAGGGTGTTGCAGACGCCCATCGTATAATAGCCTTGTTTATTGAGTTGATTAATTTGCTGATGATAAATCCGAAAATCCTTACCTGATTGGCGTGGCGCTTCGGGTGTCTGATAGTGCTGGATATCCGATGCGTCACTCAAGGGATGCTTTTTAGGTATACCCGCTACGCCAAAAATCCGGTATTCCCAAACGGTGCCCCATGCATCGGTTTTCAATTCATGATATTTGCCGCGTTCATCGAGCTGTACCGATGATAACCGGGGAATTTCCTGCCAGATAAAAGGCTGAAAATCACCAGGAAGGGTGGCGTATAATTCATTCAATTTCTCGCCATGTTCAAAATAGCCCACCGGTGAATAATAGAACTGGACGGGGACTCGATCAACTTTCCGAAAATGGACGGCGGCTTGGACGCGTTCTTTACTATTCATTGATATCTCCCTGCTGAAGCATCCTCAAGGAGCTCCTTTTACATCGCTTGACCACATGATACAATGACCATTAAAGATATGCATTCAATATCGCTTTTTGCAGAATTTTAAACATCGAAGGAGGGTGACCAATATCCGAAAAACCTGTATGCAAATCTGGGAGCGGGAAGTTCTGCCGGCCGGCCTCGACTATTTTGGCTACTGCCTATTTGACTGTGCCACCGAACGCCTGGATTGGCATGGGCATGATGGCATGGAAATTATCGTGCTGGTTAAGGGTATCGATTACTACACCCTCGAGCAGCAAACCTATGAAATACATGGCGGCGAGGCCTTCATCGTTCGGCCGCAACAGATCCATGCCAGCGGCAAAGCGCATCAGGGAATAGGTGAATATCTCTGGTTTCAGCTGGACCTGAATTGTCAAGACAGTTTTCTCGGGCTATCCGAACAAAATTCCCGATTCCTTCTGGCGGGACTTGCCCGAATCGATGCGCCGATTATCAAGGTCGGTCCGAAAAATATCCAGATCCTGAAGAACTGTTATAAAAATCTGATAGAAAAAAACTATTTTCTAGTTGAAAATCAAATGGCCAGTTTCCTCTATCAAATCATCTTCGCACACTCGGAAAAAAAGCAGCCCGATCTAGTTGACCAGGTACAGGCTTACCTTGATGCGTCGCTTTCGGAACCGCTAAAGGCAGAGGAGATTGCTCGCCACTTTTATATTTCCGTGTCCACCTTACAGCATTCCTTTTACCAAAAAACCGGGCAAACCCTCGTGGACTATATCAATTTCCGGCGCATTGAAAAGGCCAAGCAGCTGCTGAGCAGGGGCCATGCCGTCACCGAAACGGCGATGATGGTCGGCTATGGTACAGTCAATTATTTCGCGACGATTTTTAAGCGATATACATTAGTTACGCCAAGCCAATTCAAAAATAACAAAAAAGAAGAAAAGAAATGTCTTGGGGTATGACATAGTGGATTACTCATGGTTTTCTCGATCTGTACCTTCTACCAGGAAGCGCCAGGATCGCAATAAAAGATTACGGCTCTGGGCAAATGGCTCTCCAGACCTGAATCCTTCAAAACACAGCACACATCTATGCCAGGTGAAATTTTCCTTGGTAGTGATGGATCATTTACACCGGTACCGGCTTACAAATATGTCTGGAGTGTCAACCGAACATGATGGCTGGCCAGGTGTATGCCGAACACTAAAGGTGTTAAGCGCCTGCAAAAATCACGCCGAATATTACGCAACACTAGGTCATGGTATACTTGCATATATAGAGCGGATCGTCGAAGCGTATTTTTCTCATGATAGAAAAGAAAGCTCGGAGGTATGCTAATGCCGTTTACCATCATGCGACAGGACATCACGAAAATGAGGGTTGATGCAATCGTCAACGCCGCTAACACCGACCTTCAAATGGGTGGCGGTGTTTGCGGTGCTATATTTAAAGCTGCCGGCGCACGAGAACTGCAAGCCGCCTGTAATAAAGCTGCGCCGATTAAGACAGGCGATGCGGCAATCACGCCGGGGTTCAATCTGTCGGCAAAATATGTCATTCATGCAGCGGGTCCCATTTACCATCATTGGAACGCCGAACAGAGCGAAAAACTCCTACGTTCGGCGTATATAAAATCGTTGCAGCTTGCCATCGAAAACAAGTGTGAAAGTATTGCATTTCCATTGATTTCAAGTGGTATCTATGGCTATCCAAAAGAAGAGGCACTTCAAGTGGCTACATCGGCAATTCGAGATTTCCTCACAGATTACGATCTTGATGTGACACTTGTGGTTTTTGATAAGACAGCATTCAACGTCAGTCGCGAACTACTCGGAGCTGTCGAAAGCTACATTGATGAGCATTATGTAGACACGCACCAAACAAAGCGGCGACAACTGCTTGATGTAGAGCGGGAAGCTTTATACGAAGCTGATGAGGATGTTAGAAAATACAACGAGCCTCTTTTTGAAGATATGCTTGCTCCGTCTGTTAGTGCTCCTGCTCCACTTGATGATTTGGTCGGTAACCTGGACGAGCCGTTCTCGGCAACGCTCCTGCGGCTGATTGACGTTAAAGGCAAGACGGACGTGGAAGTTTATAAACGCGCCAACCTTGACCGAAAGTTGTTCTCCAAAATCAGAACCGGAAAAGGGTACATGCCGAGTAAGCGCACCGCTGTTGCCCTTGCTGTTGCGTTGGAATTGTCTCTTGATGAAACAGAAGACCTTTTGCAGCGGGCGGGTTATGCTCTGTCCCACGCCGTCAAGTTTGATGTTATTGTGGAATACTTCATAGTCAGTAGAAAGTACGATATCTTCGAGATTAATGAGGTGCTGTTCAAATACGACCAGCCGCTGTTGGGAGAATGAGAGTGAGTTACAAAGGCGGTGACCGGGCAGAATTTGGAATCATAGATGACTTCGATATTAATAAAGATTATGGGGATAATTATGAGCCACAACGCTATCATTGTGTAGCTATTTGTGATGATGCTCTGAATGACTGGTGGGAACGGCTTACTGAGATGAAGTCATATTTTCATTGCTTCAATCGTCCGTCAAAGGCACTTGCAAGATGGGGTATAACGATAATCCCACCTGAGTCGTTGAGTCTGCTAATTGAAATCTGGATCGGCCCCGCGGCCGTGGACATTTGAAAGACAGACTACTTTTTTACTATAC
>CAYRWC010000303.1:0-3702 GCA_964427795.1 uncultured Oscillospiraceae bacterium
TAGCGGCGTCGGGGTCAACCGCAACGGCGCGTTTGCCGAATACCTCGCGATACCGGCCGCCAATGTCTGGCATTGTTCACCGGACATTGATGATGACGTTGTTTCTTGTTTCGATCCGTTGGGCAACGCGACACATACGGCTCTGACCTACGACGTGGTCGGGGAAGACGTTCTGATAACCGGCGCCGGCCCGATCGGCATCATGGCAACGGCCATCTGCAGACATGTCGGCGCGCGTCATGTTGTGGTAACGGATATCAACGATTACCGCTTATCGTTGGCGGCTAAGATGGGTGCGACCCGGGTCGTCAATACCGGCCGGACCGATCTGAATTCGGTTATGGCTGAGCTGCAGATGAAAGAAGGTTTTGACGTCGGTCTGGAAATGTCCGGCAATCCCGACGCTTTCCGCAATATGATCCAGGCGATGTATCACGGTGGTAAAATCGCGCTGCTGGGCATACCGAAGGTGGAGACCCAGATCGACTGGAATAAAGTTGTTTTTAACGGGCTGACCATCAAAGGTATATATGGCCGTGAGATGTATGAAACCTGGTACAAAATGTCCACCATGCTGCAAAGCGGCTTGGATATCGGACCGGTGATTACGCACCGTTTGCCGGCTGAAAATTTCGAACAGGGTTTTGCCACCATGATCAGCGGTCAGTCGGGCAAGATTGTGCTGGACTGGTCGACGATCGGGAAAACATCGGCGAAGAAGTGAAGGTGACGTTCATGAAGAAAGCCTACGAGTATTACGATGCCCTGCTGCAGGATATCCGTCAAAAAGGATTATACAAGAGCGAACGTCCGATCCTTGGACCCCAGGGCCCGAAGATCCGGACTGCCGGCCGGGATCGGATGTTGAATTTCTGCGCTAATAATTATTTGGGCCTGGCGTCGGACCCCCGGGTTATCGAAGCAGCGCGGGCCAGTTACGACGAATGGGGTTTCGGTTTATCTTCGGTCCGTTTTATCTGCGGCACCCAGCAGCTGCACCGCGATCTGGAAACGGCCGTCAGCGAATATCTGGGCATGGAAGATACCATCCTCTATTCATCCTGTTTTGATGCCAACGGCGGCCTCTTTGAAACTTTGCTCACCGACGCCGACGCGGTCGTCAGTGACGAGTTGAATCATGCCAGCATCATCGACGGCATCCGTCTTTGTAAAGCAAAACGCTACCGCTACCATAACAACGATATGGCCGATCTGCGTTGCCAGCTGGAAGCAGCCCGGCAAAACGGCGCGCGGATCAGCCTGATAGCGACCGACGGCGTTTTCTCGATGGATGGGACCCTGGCTGATTTGCCGGCCATCTGCGATCTGGCTGATGAATTCGGCGCGCTGGTTATGGTCGACGACAGCCATGCCGTCGGATTTATCGGCCCCACCGGGCGCGGCACACCGGAACACTTTGGCGTCGGCAGCCGGGTTGATATCCTGACCGGCACCTTCGGCAAAGCTTTAGGCGGCGGTAGCGGCGGTTATACCAGCGCGTCCCGCGGCATTATCGATCTCCTGCGCCAGCGCAGCCGGCCTTATTTATTCTCCAACACCCTGGCGCCGGCCATTGCGGCAGCAACGCTGAAAGTCCTGAGCATTCTGAAAACCGATACGACTCTGCGCGACCGCCTGATGGAAAACACCCGGCTTTTCCGCCGGTTGGTCGCGGAAAGCGGTTTTGACATCATTCCCGGCGAGCATCCGATTGTCCCGATCATGATTTATGATGAAAAAGAGACTCTGCGTATTGCTGATGAAATGATGAAAAAAGGCGTTTATGTGACCGGCTTTACCTATCCGGTCGTGCCGGTTGGCAAAGCCCGGATCAGAACTCAGATATCGGCGGCGCACACGCCCGAGGACCTTATTTACGCCGCCGATTGTTTTCGCCAGGTGCGCGCCTGAGTAAAGCCTTGCCGTACCGGCGGATCCGTGTTAAACTACGTATCAATAACAGTGACGAGGATATGCCGTTCATAGAGCGCTTGACAGAGAACCGGAATCACAGGCTGCAAATTCCGGGCAGGAGCGATGAACCGGTACCCCCTCCGAGTTGCCAGGATAAACAGACAGACCGGATCGGTCGTCTGACCAACCTGTGCCGTGCGGCCGCGTCAAGGCCATAGAAAGCGGCCGAACCGGATGGTTCGGCAATTTGGGTGGAACCGTGCCATAAGGCACCCCAATCATGGGGTGTCTTATTTTTTTGAAAGGAGGCGGCAGCGGATGGGAATCGTTCTTTTCATCGCCGGAAAATCAGGTCCGGACAGCCCCTGGGTCTGCATCTCCAATTGCTCGGGCTTTAACACTTGATGCTCGGCTGATCGTTTTATCGTAAACCCAGAATAATTATGGCTCATCATCATGAAGAAGTAAGAATCCCGCCACCGGCGGGCTTGTTTTACCGCACCTAAAAGGAGGCGCTTATTATGCCGATTTATAATCATCAGGATTTATACAGCACAGCCGACGAAGTCGGACAGGGACTGATCATGTGGCATCCCAAAGCGGCGATGGTTCGCTACCAAATGGAAAAATTCGCTAAAGAAGCCCATGTTCTCAACGGTTACCAATGGGTTTGCACGCCGCATATCGGCAAAGAACAGCTTTGGGAAACATCCGGCCATCTGCAATTTTACCGGGACGCCATGTACGGGCCGATCGATGTCGACGGCGAAGCGTATCGCCTGAAGCCGATGAGCTGTCCGTTCCATGTCATGATTTACAAGGCCAATCTCCATTCATACCGCGATTTACCCGTCAGATTGGCGGAATTCGCCACAGTCTATCGGTATGAGCTGTCGGGCGCGCTTAACGGCATGACCCGGGTGCGCGGCTTTACCCAGGACGACGCTCATATCATTTGCACGGAAGACCAAGTCATCTCCGAAATACAGCGGGCGCTGGAATTTTCGCTCTATATCCTGCGCAGCTTTGGTTTCGAAAAATACCAGGTTTTCCTGTCGACCCGGCCGGAAAAAAAATCAATCGGCAGTGAGGAAGACTGGCAGCTGGCGACGGATTCTTTGATCCAAGCGCTGAAAGCCGTTCATTTAGACTATGAAATCGACGCCGGCGGCGGCGCCTTTTACGGACCCAAGATCGATCTCAAGCTATTGGACGCGTCGGGGCAGACCTGGCAATGCAGTACGATTCAATTTGATTTTAATTTACCGGCGCGCTTTGCCATGTCATACATTGGGCCGGACGGCAAGAATCATACGCCATACATGATTCACCGAGCCCTGTTTGGCAGCCTGGAACGATTCTTTGCGCTTTTGCAGGAACACTATCAAGGCGCGTATCCGCTCTGGCTGGCACCGGTTCAGGCCGCTATCCTGCCGGTTACATCCGCCCAGCAGGAAACCGCTCAAACTTTATATGATCAATTGCGCCGCCTGGGTTATCGCGTAAAGATCGTCGAACCGGAAGGTACGCTCGGCAACCGCATCCGCCAGTTGGAACAGGAGAAATTGCCGTGTCAGGTGGTCATTGGCGAAAAAGAACAGACAGCCAATTTATTATCTGTCCGTTGGCACGGCAATCGGGTCAGCCGAAGCATGCCGGCGGCCGAATGGCTCGACTATCTCGCCGACGCGAACAAAACCGGTCAGGCGCGCTGTCTGGACTGATCCGGCAAAACGATCGGTGAATAATGGAGGCTGCATCCGGACCGGTAAATCCTTCAGGAAACAG